>JAISWC010000317.1 GCA_031271245.1 Tannerella sp.
ATAATGGCGATGTAACCAACGTCAATGTCCGTTTCGACGGCAAGATGTTCGGTTTACACAGCAGCAAATTACGGAATTGTTTATGAATTCAAGGACAAACGTTGTTGAACATATTACAAATACCTGTCACGAAGATGAATTGGAAGAAAGTGCAACCTGTCGGAATTTCCGGCAAGTTCGATTGGAAGGAAGCAGACATGTTGCAAGAGAGTTGCGAATAATAACCAAAACAAAAAAATAAGCCTGATATGAAGAATGATTACATTGAAACAGATTTATCAAAAATCAAACATCTCGCCTCTGTGCGAGAAAACGAAAACATCCGTTTCCGAACCTATTTAAAAGGTAAAGACCTTATTAAGGTGGATCGTATTGTCCATCAATTGCATAAAGAGATTACCGGACTAATTGACTGTACGCTGTGTGGTAATTGTTGTCGCGATTTGAAGCCGAAATTACACAAGGAAGATCTTGCGAGATTGGCTCAACTGGAAAATACTACCCCCGAAAATTATACGGACAATTACTGTGAAGAAGACATTAGCGGTATTTTTCTTCACACTATGCCATGCCGTTATTTGGAAGGAAAGAAGTGTAGTATATATGAGAGCCGTCCTGAAGAATGTCGCCATTTTCCCTATACCGATAAAGAAAAATTTATATTCCGGTTATGGGGTATGCTGGGATTTTATGCCATTTGCCCAATAGTATTCAATTTAATGGAAAGGCTGAAAGACAGGCTTCGATTCTATTAACGTCTGATATTCCAAACGAAACATGTATCTTTGTGCGCAATATCAAACATTATAAAGCGAACAAAATATACTTTACTGCTCCGCCGGACAAAAATACTGGAAGAATTAGGCGAGGACATCAAACTGGCGCGGCTCCGACGAAAACTAAGCGCCGAGCAGGTTGCCGAACGGGCGGGCATTTCCCGTTCCACGCGCTGGCAGATTGAAAAAGGTTTGCCGAATGTGTCGATGGGATATTATGCGCAAGTATTTTAAAGTCGCCGTCGGCAAGGTTCTGTGCCCGTGTCGCCACGGCCGGACCCTAATACGGTTTCTCCATCCGAAAGGGGGGATAAAAGCAGGTTAACATGGCCGGAAACCGTGCCGGTCGGATCGCTTAAAACTTCTACCAAAAGTTCCATTGCTTTGATTATAAATTGATTTACGGATATGAATTACTTTTTTTCGACAGATTTCATCTGTCGAGAGATGAAAAAAAACTCATGTGTGTTTTCCGCTACCAGAAGGTTCGGACAACACCGACTGCTGCAATACGCTTACCGTCTCCGGCCCCATGTTGAACAGCAGGTCAACGATGCTCAGATTCGGGAGAAAGCCGTGTTTCTCACAGAAGACCTGATAATAGGGTTTCGGAAGAAAAGACCGGTCTGCGCCGGGGTGTTTCGGGCGAATGGATTCGCGGAAGTCGTTAGGGACGAAAGGCGCGTAGTGCGAGGTAAACCGGACATCGGGCTGAAGGCCGGCTAATTCGCAGACTAATTGCCGGAGCGCTTCGTTGAAATCGAACAGAAAATCGAATTTCCGGGTATAAAACGGCGCGAAATCGTCCTGACAGTATTCGAAAAAGGGACTCAGTCCGTAGGCCGATACCAGCGCCTGCCAGTGGAGATGACGCCAGTGGCCGTGGTCGGAGATGCGGATGTCTTTGGTCAAGCATTTCTCCGTCAGGGGCTTTTCGACAGGCACCGTCAAGACCTGTACGCCATTCGCACCGGCAATCAGGTAACGGTTGCGGTACGTCTGTTTCAGGTAATTTTCCGCCGTTTCGAGACAGACCGTCTCATACGACAGCAGTTTGGTGTAGTACTGCACCGGCGCCAGACAGGCCGAAGAAAGATAAACCGCCGCCATCAGCGGATGCGTTTGAACATCCGTTTGCGGTCGTTGCTGAACCAGCAAAACCAGACGTTTCCCACCGTCGAACTTTCGGGAATCAGTCCCAGATGACGGGAATCCACGGCTTCATCCGATCCGTCGGACAGCATCCAGTAATAATTCTGCCGGAAAAGAAAGGTCGTCACTTCCCTGCCGTCCATCCACAGTTTCCCGTCGTGCACCGACACCTTGCCGTCCGTTTCGCGCCGGATCGCATCCCGATACAGTTTCAGGGAAATTGAGTCCGGATGACAGACATATCCGTCGAACGGAACTACAAACGCATAACTTGCAGATTCATCCGCGAGCAGTTCCATTTTCACGATGGACGGCAGATTTTCCCGAATCATCCGTTCTTCCTCGTCCGTCAGGCGGAGCGTCAGGCTTTGCATGTCTTCCGATACGTTCCGGCAGGGAATCTCCAGCTGTTTCAGGATGTCCAGCAGGGGTGCCCTGACGTCTTTCCGGATACGAAACAGACGAAGCGGCGCAGGGACGTTTGGGAACCATCGTCTGCCGACCCGAAAGCCTCCGGCGGTGATGTATACCGTGTCGCCGGGCATTCCCGCGCAGCGGCTGAGCAACAGTGTCGAAGCAGCAGCGTCTCCGGAAGGAGGACGGAACAGAACGATCCGGTTGCGTCCCGGATTGGTAGCGCTGCGCACCTTGTTTGCCAGTACGAAATCACCCTTTTGCACCGCTTCGCTCATGGAACTGGTCGAGATACGGTACGAACCGGCGCAAAAGAAGCGCAGTCCCGCCGCTGTCAGGACGATCAGCAGCAGACTGCCTGCGCAGGATAATGAACGGCGCATCTTCCCTGTCCGGTTCATGCAAATTCCATTCTTGAATCCTGATTTGCCTCAGTCCGCGTGCACGAGCCGGAACATCCGTTTCCAGCGGATACCGCCGTTGAAGAGATTGCGATCCTTGTCGATCGAAAGCCAGATCAGGATGGGTTTGCCGACGATGTGATCTTCGGGGACAAAACCCCACGAGCGGCTGTCTGCGCTGTTGTGGCGGTTGTCGCCCATCATGAAATAGTAGTCGTAGCGGAATGTATAGGTCGTTTCCGGCTTGCCGTTGATGAGGATTTTCCCGTCCGGAGTAATTTCCAGCGTATTGTGCTCATAGTTCCGGATGCAACGGCTGTAGAACGCCAGATTCCGTTCGTCCAGCGCGACGGTGGCGCCTTTTTTCGGTATCCAGACCGGGCCGAAGTTGTCGCGTGTCCAGCCCGTCCGGTAATCAGCCGGATAAACCATGCTCCATTCGTCTTTCTCGACCTTCACCTGCCTGACCGTCGGTATTTTTTTTACACGCTCCAGAGCCTTCGCCGTGAGCGGCATGCAGTACACCGGATTGAAACGGCCTGCCTGGTCGGGCTTGAATCCCAGATACGCCAGCAACTGATAATAGTTGGTGCTGGCGGAAAGCAGGTTCCGGTCGCCCTTGCTGACGTCGAGCAGGCGGAACTGTTCCTCCGTCAACACGGAACCGTCCGTCTCCACATAATAATTGAACTGCAACTTCTCCGGATTTTTCGCCGCTACGCCGTTGATGAAAAGCTGGTTGTCAACGATCGCCAGCGAATCGCCGGGCATGCCCACGCATCGCTTGACGTAATTCTCCCGCTTGTCTACCGGACGGTAAATCACGTCGCCATATCTGTTTTTGTTTGCGAGAATCGTCTCCCGGCCATCCTCCAGGAGCAGCGTGTAATAGTCGGGATTCGTCACTTTCAGCGTGACCGTATCGCCGGCCGGAAAATTGAATACCACAATGTCATTACGTTTCAGCGTTCCGGTACCCTTTACCCGCTTGTAGCCCCATTCCGGCCAGTCGAGGTAGGACTTGCAGTTGAGAAAGGGAATCGTATTCTGGACCAGGGGAAACGAAATCGGTGTGTTCGGCACCCGCGGGCCGTAACTCAGTTTGCTGACGAACAGATAATCGCCCACTAATAAGGTCTTTTCCAGCGAGGAACTGGGTATCTGGTAGTTCTGAAACACAAACAGGTTAATCAGATAGACGGCAATCAGGGCAAACAGGATATCGTCTATCCATTCCAGCATATCGCGCACCTTCGGGAGCTTCGACTTTTTCCACGCCCCCCAGGGCACGAAGTGGGTCAGAAATATATCCGCCAGCACAATGAGGCCGAACAGCAGCCACAGGTTTTCCATCCAGACGGAAAACAGAATATACAGCACCGACCAGCTTCCGAAGCCAATCCACTGTCTTTTTAAAATCTTTCTCTTCATATCTTTATTTAAATTGGTGTATCTATACGGGAAACAGCATCAATTCCCCAGTTGCAGTAAATCTTCCATTCCCAGCCATCCTTTCTTTCCGACGGTGAACTCGGCGGCAAGCACAGCGCCCAGCGCAAATCCCGCACGGTTTTTGGCGCTGTGTTTGATTTGAATATAATCGATGTCCGATTCATACGTCACTTCGTGTATGCCGGGCACTTCACCCTCGCGGATGGCGTTGATCACCAAATCGGTCGAGTTGCCCGTTTCGCGGAGCGTCCACTGTTTTTTCCGGTCCAGTTGTGCAATCAGATCGTCGGCCAGCGTGAGCGCCGTGCCGCTCGGCGCATCCAGTTTGTGTATGTGATGCGTTTCCGAGAGGTGGACGTCGTAAGCCGGAAAACCATTCATCAGCCGCGCCAGATAACGGTTCACGGCAAAGAACAGATTGACGCCGATGCTGTAGTTCGAGGCATAGAAAAACGTTTTCCCCTCCCTTTCGCACATGGAACGGACTTCGTCCATCCGTCCCAGCCAGCCGGTCGTCCCGGATACCACGGGAACGTTTGCCGCAAAACACGCCGTGAAATTGTCGAACGCTGTCGCCGGAGCCGAAAACTCAATCGCCACGTCCGCATTCGCGAAGGTCTCCGAATGAAAGTCGGCCCGGTTGTCCACGTCGATGATCGACACAATTTCGTGTCCCCGTTCCAGTGCAATCATTTCGATGGTTTTACCCATCTTTCCATAACCTATAAGAGCTATTTTCATTTGTCAAATTATTAAAAATCCTGTTCCGTATTTATTTTTACGCGCCACAGGCGTGCAAATATAGAGATTTTGTATTAGATTTGGGCATTTAATTTTACAAGGAACCTAAAAATGGAACGTTTATTGCAATATGCATGGAAATACAGGCTTTATGACGGGGCCGGTTTGTGTACGGCGGAAGGCCTTCCGGTCGTGATCATCGACCCGGGCATCCAAAATCCGGATGCGGGACCGGATTTTTTCAATGCCAAAATCCGCGTGGGCGGCACGGTCTGGGTCGGATGTGTGGAAATTCACCGCAAAGCCTCCGAGTGGCACGTGCACCGTCACGACCGCGACCCGGCATACGACTCGGTTATCCTGCACGTGGTCGAGGAAGACGACACGCCGGTCCGGCGGACGAACGGCGAAATCGTCCGGCAGACCGTCATCCGCGTACCGTCCGGTGTGAGGGAACATATCGAGTGGCTGCTTTCGCGCGACACGCTGACGCCGTGTCTCGAACGAATCCGCGAAGTTGAACCCGTTCACCTGTCGGCCTGGCTGACCGCCCTGATCAGCGAACGGCTGGAACGGAAAACGGACACTGTCCTTACGCTGCTGGAACGTCATGACAACGACTGGAACGGGGTCTTTTACATCACGCTGATGCGCAGTTTCGGATTCGGCACCAACAGCGATGCCTTCGAATGGCTGGCCGAAAGCCTTCCGTTCCACTGCCTTCGCAAACACCGCGACAGCCGCCTGTCCGTAGAGGCGCTGCTCTTCGGACAGGCCGGTCTGCTGGCCGAGACAGCCGACGATCCGTACAGTCAGTTGCTGCGGCGGGAATATGCCTTTTTGCAAAAGAAATACGGTCTGAAGCCGGTCGAGGGATTTCTGTTCAAAAAACTGCGGACACGCCCGGTCAATTTTCCGCATATCCGGCTGGCACAGTTGGCCGCCATCTGGTCGGCAAACGATACGCTGTTTTCCGAAATACTGGAAAACAGCGGGCTGGAGATGCTGAAAAACCGGTTCAACGTATCCGTATCCGAGTATTGGGAAACACACTACCGTTTCGGAGCCGTTTCGCCACACCAGAAAAAGCCGGTCGGCGCAGGTGCGGTACACGTTATCCTGATAAACACGGTAGTTCCCGTGCTGTTTGCGTATGGAAAGAAGAAACGGCTGCCGGAATACACTGCGCGTGCATTGCAACTGTTGGAAGACCTCCCGCCGGAATGTAACAGCCTTGTCAAAACGTTCACGGGAGCCGGCGTCGCGGTGAAAAATGCCGCCGATACGCAGGCGCTCATTCAGTTGAGACGCGAATACTGCGAAAAAAAGAAATGCCTCTACTGTCGTATCGCGTATCATTTGATCCGGAAGCGTAGCGGAATGTGAGTTCGACGTAAAAAGAGGAAGCGCAGGAGTTGAATACCCATAAAAATCGGAGGAGATCAGTTTTAGTACCGAAAAACAAATAACGTATAACCATAGCCCCCACGATAGCAAACAAAAAAATCCCGTCAGGGAGGGCATGTGAAAAATGAGCGATTTACATGTCATCCCTGATGGGA
>JAISWC010000318.1 GCA_031271245.1 Tannerella sp.
ACGAAATCACGGCCATCAATGCCAACCTTGTGGCCGGCCAGGTGGTCATCAGCGACACCCTGCCCCCGTATCTGGACTATGCAATCGGCAGTGCCACCGGTGCATCGATTTCTACCGCATCCGGCTCCCCTTCGCGCGATGTTGTCACGTTCACGGTAACCGGCGTCTCCCCGTACGCCACCACGAGTGTCCGCTTCAAGGCGACGCCCGAAAGCGGTGCCTCGGCCTCGCAGCCGCTCTTCGTCAACACCGCTTACGTGACGGTGAGCGACTCGCTCCATGTGCCGACGAACAGCACGAACCATCAGGGCGCGGGCGTCTCGGTCATACTGTTCTCGGCCTCTGCGGGCGGCAGCATCTACAATGCCGACCGCCAGGTGCTCGACTACCGGACGTCGCCGCGTGCAGGCGTCCTGGTTGTCCCCGACAGCGGATACGTCTTTGCCGGCTGGAGCCACGACGAATACATCTCGCTACGCGGCGAAGTGATCCCGGCCGATTCGGGAATCGTGTGCCTCGACAGCCTGATTATATACGGCAACGTGGAACTCCGCGCCGACTTTGTGCCGGGCGGCGCCGGTAAGGAAGGAAAAGACCTCATTCCCGGCGACCCCGTCGACACAGGCGACAAAGTATGGTCGAACGGTGAGACGCTGTACGTCCGCACAAAGAAAGGCGCCCGCGTACACGTCTACACCCCCGACGGTGTCCTGCACTACCGCTTCGATACCGCGATTGACGGCGTCACGACCCTCCGCCTCACACACGGCCTCTATATCGTCACGCTCAACGGCGGAACAGGAAGCAAAGTGGTGATTAGTGAACGGTCTGGAAATTAAGAATTTTCAAACTTAACCGGGCAAGTATCCTATCTTTCTGTGTTTGGCGGGTAAATCTTTCCGGATAAAGCCTTTTACGTCTTCGGCGATGACGGTGGCGGTGGTGGAGGAGGCATCGGAAATGCGTATCCGGATGCGCTGGTTGATGGCGATGGCTAACAGTTTCATGGTTCGGGCGTTGGCATAGTCGTTTTGCGAGGTACGGGTCAATCCTTCGATGTATGATAGCATGATGGCTGTCGCTTCGCCGTCCATGCACAGATTTTCGAGTTGCAGCATCTGCGAGAGGATTTGCAGCAGTTCGTCTGCCGTGTAGCTGTCGAAAATGAAGGTCTGGTCAAATTCCGTCACGCCGTTTTCAGCCAGGTTTTTTATCAGGTGCTGGCGGGGAGATTCGTATTCGGCGATAATGAGGGCGTAGGATCCGTGCATTCCGGCGGCGTATCCGGCCAGGGTCATGCGCAGCTGTTCGCTGTCCCAGCCGGAATTTCGCTGCCGGAATCTCGTCGAATCACCGTCAATGAAGAGCAGGCCCTGCTGCGAGCGGTACATGGCTTGGCGGAGGCGCTCTTCCGCCAGATAGGGCGCAACTCCGAATATTTCTTCGGCTTTTACTTCTACCAGGTGTCCTTTCTCCAGGAGGTGCATGGCGCAAAGTATTTCGGCAAAGATTCCGGCTACAGTGCTTTTACCGGTGCCGGTTACTCCGGTGAAACTCCATTTCAGCGGTATCCTGCCGGCCGGCGTCACGCCCTGCCGGTTGAGTACGCGCGAGGCTTTTACAAAGTTGTGTATGGCCGTTTTCACGCGCTGCAATCCGATCATCCCATCCAGACGCTGCAGGGCGGCGTCGATGGCTTGTTCGTCGAAAACGGGGGCGTTTGTTATCTTCTCTTCCGGAGAAGGGGCGGGGATGTCTTCGGGTAGGATGGTTTTGAGCATGTCGCCGGTAAGTTCGCCGTCGTATTTAGCCAAGCGGACGCTCATGTTGGGGATGACCTGCGTCTGCAGCAAGCGCACGACGTAACGTGCATTGCCGAAATGGCGGGTGTCGCGACTGCGCAAATCCGACGACACTTTCTTTTCGAGTGTATTGAGGGCTTCGGGCGAAAACGTAAAATTGCGTTCTCCGGCTGTATAATCGGCTATCTGCATCAGTTCGTCGAGCGTATAATCGGAAAAATGGAACGTGTACGGAAAACGCGACCGCAGGCCGGGATTGGAATCCAAGAGCCGCTCCATTTCCTCCGGATAACCGGCCAGGATGACGATCAAGTCGGCATCATCGTCGCCCAGCACGGGCAGCAGGGTTTCGATCACATGCTTTCCGAAGTCTGTCGAGTCTTTGCCTGCGGTGAAAAGGGCGTACGCTTCGTCAATGAAAAGCACTCCGCCCCGCGCCTTGTCGATGGCGTCGCGGGTATTGGCTTCGGTATGGCCGAGGTATTGTCCCACAAGCCGGCTCCTGTCGGTCTGCATGACATGCCCGGAAGAGAGAACGCCCATGTTGCGGTATATCTCGCCGATAAGAGCGGCTACGGTCGTTTTACCGGTTCCGGGGTTGCCGGTGAAGACCATGTGCAGCGGCCCCATCTTTCCGTACAGTCCCTGCCGGCTGCGCCTGCGGTTGAAATTTACCAGGAAGAGGTGGCGGGTCAGGCTGTCTTTCATTTCGCCGAGGCCGATCATCCGGTAGAGTTTTGTGAAGGCCGCGCCCGTGGTATCCGGTTCGGGCTGCGGGATGTCTTTGGGCAGGATGAGGCTGTTGTGAGGCCAGTCGTCCAGAAGATGTTCTTCGACCACGCGGTTTGCCGTTCGCGGGATGATGTCCTGTTCGAGGGTATCGAGCAGCCAGTCGGCATTCCTGAAATTCCGTCCGTAACGGTTGCGGGTCGACGTGATGAGTGCACGGAGGGCGTCTCCAGCTTCGGCGCTCAGCGTCAGGTTACGTTCTTCGAGTATCGTTCCGGCTATCTGCATCAGCGTGTCTACGCTCAGGTTGTCGAACTGAAAACGGTTGGGCACCAGCCGCCCCAGTTCTTCCGAGGCGCTCAACATCTCCGCTATTTCCGGATTATTGCCCGACAGAATCAGTACGACATGCCTCTCTTCCACGTTACCGGCTAATTTCCGCAACAGGTCGTTTAGGGAGACATCGCTGCCATTGTGCCGTTTTTTTACCAGTTCTTCCGCATGGCGTATGTACAAAAGTCCATCGTCGGCAGCGCGAACCATATCTTTTATGACGGTATCGGTTGACACATTCATCACCAGGTCGCAGCCTTCGACAGTTTTAAAGATACCGGTATAAAGGCCTAACTCCTCCAGCATATCGAAGATCCGGCGCGCCATGCGTTCCTTGCCTGTGCCTCCGGGTCCGCAGACGGCCATGTTCCAGTTGATGGATTTCGTTTTAAGGGAGCGGACGCCGGTGTAACCAAACAGATTGATCTGCTTTTTCAGAAACTGTTTCAGATCGTCCGGTCCCGGCATCTCATTGATGAGTTTCAAGGCTTTCGGATGGAAGGGGTCGAGGACGTAAAAACTTTCTATTGCCAGCAGGTAATTCCGGTGGTATATACCCACAAAATAGTCTCCGCCGGACATGGCGCCGGTTTTAAGAATTATCTCGGCAGTATATTCTTCGTCATCACTTAAACTTACGGTTTTTTCAATTACATGACGTATGATGTGGTCGCTGCCCGCAATTTTAAACGTCAGTTTGACGTTGCGGGGTTTATGTTCTTCTTCGCGGACGAAAGTGAGCGTAAGCGCAATGCTGTCGCCGTCGAACGAGCGTACTTTCGATTTGTGTATGCTATCAAAGTCGAAGTACCCCCTTGATGAATCATAATAGGTCGCCCGGATGCCGTCGAACTTGAACAGCTCTTTCGACGGTTTGTGTATGCTTCCCAGTTTTCCG
>JAISWC010000034.1 GCA_031271245.1 Tannerella sp.
CTACGACGGCGGACAGGCCGTCAGTCTGATGGTCTATCATGATTTTCTGAAAAGCAGGAACCTGCATCAACAAATCCGGCGCATAACGCTGGTGCACCCTTCGGAAGCCTGTCTGAAGCGTGGCGCACTGCACGCACACCTGTTTTTTCCGCAAGCCGGACTTCGCCTTGTCTGCAAATCCGTCAACCAGCTCCGGGCAGAAGACCTTTCTACCGATCCGCAGGGAGCCAAACTGCACCTTTTGATGAATATCCGGAATATAGATTCGGTTTCGGCCATCAACCTGTCGAAGCTGATACAGGTCCATATGCAGGGATATAACCAGTTCGTATGCCTCAGTCCGTTTTACGGCGATCTGTCCGAAACGACTGCCCGGTTGGATGCGTTCGTCGATTCGCTGACTGCCGGCGCCGGAACGTTTTTCTCCGAAAATCTGAAAGCCGGTCAGCTGGTCGAAGGCAAACCGTGGACATGCGCCATGCGGATTTTTGCCGCAGGCCATGTGGAAGAAGACGGATTCGAGAACCTTTCCAGGCCGGAGGAGGCGCCCGCACGGGAATCCCTGCATGAAACCCGGGAGGCGGAGGCGCCGGCGGAGAGTGAAATTTCCAGGGCTTTCGAACCGGAAGAACCCGATTCCGTTCGGCAACTGCGCATCCTGGCAGAGATGGGAAGTGTCAAAGCGCAGAACAATTTGGGGTTCATCTATGAAATCGGACAGGATGTCCCAAAGGACGATGCGGAGGCGGTGAAATGGTTTTGCAGGGCGGCGGAACAGGGACATGCCAAGGCGCAGTATAACCTGGCCAATCATTATGCGCTGGGGCGTGGAACGGCACAGAATGACGAAGCTGCCGCCCGGTGGTATCTGCGGGCGGCGGAACAGGGCATTGCGAATGCGATGAATCATCTGGGCGCGATGTACGCGGCCGGGCGCGGCGTCGAAAAGGACGAAGCGGAATCCATAAAATGGTATACGAGAGCTGCCGGGCAGGGCGACGGGTATGCCCTCCGCATCCTCCGGAAAAAGTTCCTCTTTTCCGACACGGCCGGCCTGAAAACCGGTTCTCTTAACTGCTCCGGCGAGAATTCCGGAGAACATACACGACATATTTAATGAACATAATCACACGAAGCGCCTCTTTTTTTTACCGCTGCCGGCAGCGGACAGTAGAATCGTACGGCTCGCGCACGGCCGACATCCAGTTTGCGCAGTTGAAAAAACTGTTGAAACGGGCGAAAAAAACGGTATGGGGCAAAACATACGGTTACGGAAGTATTCACGACTATGCGACCTATGCCCAAAGGGTTCCGCTGCAAACGTACGAAACGCTGAAATCCCCGATTCGGCGGATGATTAACGGAGAAGCGGATGTCCTCTGGCCATCCGTGGTGAAATGGTATGCCCGGAGCAGCGGCACGACAAACGACAAGAGTAAATTCATTCCCGTGACCCCGGAGATCATGCGAAGTTCGCATTACCGGGGCGGTTATGACACGGTGGGACTTTATCTGCGGAACTGTCCGGAGAGCCGATTCTTTTCCGGAAAGGGGCTGATCCTGGGCGGAAGTCACCGCCTTTCTCCGCTGAACCGGAAGGCGCACTGCGGCGATCTGTCGGCCCTGCTGATTCAGCACATCCCTTCGTGGGTGAATCTGGTGCGTATCCCCAAAAAGCGGATTATCCTGATGGACGAATGGGAATCGAAAATCAGGGTGATCGTGGAACATACATGGAACAGGGATGTGGGAAGTCTTTCCGGGATTCCGTCCTGGATGCTGGTACTGATCAAGGAAGTGCTGAAGAAAGCCGGACGCGAAACGCTGACGGACGTATGGCCGAATCTGGAAGTCTTCTTTCACGGGGGTGTCAGCTTTGAACCCTACCGGACGCAGTACGAGTCACTGATTCCCTCCGCCGGTATGCACTACATGGAAACCTACAATGCCTCGGAAGGCTTTTTCGGCATTCAGGACGACCCTGCGGACGCGAGCCTGCTGCTGATGCTTGACTATGGCATCTTCTACGAATTTGTTCCCATGACCGAATCGGGGGTGGAATCGTCGACCGTGCTTCCGCTGGAGGAGGTAAGGACGGGGGAAAACTACGCCCTGGTCATTTCGACGGCCGGGGGACTGTGGCGCTACCGGATTGGGGACACGGTGCGGTTCACGTCGCTATTCCCGCACAAGTTTGTGATATCCGGAAGGACGCAGCATTACATCAATGCCTTCGGTGAAGAACTGATGGTGGACAATGCGGAGAAAGGCATTCAAATGGCCTGCCGGCAGACGGGCGCGGAAGTGAACGGCTATACGGCGGCGCCGCTGTTTCTGCTCGACAGAGCGAAAGGCCGGCATCAGTGGCTGATTGAGTTTGAGAAGCCGCCGGCTTCGCTCGAGGCTTTTGCCACCGCGCTGGACAGCGCGCTCCAGACGCTGAACTCGGACTACGAAGCCAAACGCTACAAAGAAATCTCCCTGCAACGGCTGGAAATCATTCCGGCGCAAAAGGACGTATTTCACCAGTGGCTGAAAATGAAAGGCAAACTGGGCGGTCAGCACAAAGTGCCCCGCCTGAGCAACCATCGCGCCATCCTGAACGAACTCCTGGCGATCAATTCAATGAATGGAGAATGGAGAATGGAGAATGAAATGCGTTGACGCCGCCGAGAATCATTCTCCATTCTCCATTCTCAATTCTCAATTCTCTCCGTTTTCCTCATCCGTCATATCGGTTTATCATCCGACATGTCGGTTTTCCGTCTTTCGAATGAAACGGCTCAGTTCACGGTCAGGCTGTCGCACGAGGCGATGGCGTGCGTCAATGTCTGTTTGACCGCTTTCTTTTTGGGCCGGTCAGTCTGTTGGAGGTGTTCCAACTGTTTTTCCAGTTGCCGGATTTCCTTTGCCTGATTCCGGATGGTCGTCAGCAGCGAGTTCAGCTCCTCGTTCTCGATGGATGCCGGGAACTGTGCCTCTACACGCAGCATGAAATCGGAAAGCACGTTCATGTAGTTGTTGAACGCATCGTACGGACTGTCGTAGGGGCTGAACAGGTTGTAATGCTTCGTGTTCATGTAATAAAAATGGTCGCTGCTTTGCAGGTAGATCCAGTCCTGCTTGATACGCCGGTCTTCGCACAGGCGCACGCGCTCGCTGATGCGGTTAATTTGCCGGAAGGCTTCCTGCTGGAGTATGTTCCCCTGCCACGAACTGCAATCCTTTTCCTCGTCGACCCACGACATCGGATAGGGGACGGAAACGGTATCCGTCACCCGGTTCGACCGGAAAATCTCCGAGGGCAGCGCGAAGGCTATGCCGCTTTCTTCGGCAAAGCGGGGCAGCGCCCTGAAAAATTCGAAGATACCGGTTTCGGCCGCGTGCATCGAACCCAGCACCTCGTAGTTCATGAAAAGACTGAATATCTGTTCCGCTTCAGGCGTCGAGGCTATCCAGGCCATGTACTTGTCGGCCGTCAGGGGATATTCGTTCCAGGAATAGTCGCTGAAGCGTACCGAGAGGTCTTCGCTGAAACGGTCGTTCTTGAGCAGCAGCTTCAGCTGGGGACGCACTGCCGAGGCATATGCGTAATTCGGGCTTTTCCAGCCCAGCACGTGTTTGGCGCCTTCCGTCAACATGCCCTTGAATCCAAGTTCGTAAACCAGCTCGGAGATGTCGTCCGAATAGATCAACTCCGTGTTCCGGAACACTTTGGGACGGACG
>JAISWC010000338.1 GCA_031271245.1 Tannerella sp.
TGAGTTCAATGCCATTCTCCGTTTTCAGGAGAATCGTTCTCTCTCCGTCTATCAAATAACAGCGGGGTATGATGTTTACATTGTACAAATCCATCAGTTCGATGGCCTCTCCGGTCGAGTCGATCACGACATTCCATGCGATGGAATCCCTGCGAATCAACTCGCGTACCGGCTGCGGGTCTTCGTCCAGGCTGACCGCCATGACCGCCACCCTGTCTGCCGGATAAGCTGACAGGATTTCGTTGAGCAGCAGCTCGTCCGTTTGACAGTTATCCGACCATGCAGAAACAAAGGCCAGGATAAAGTAGCGTCCGGCAAAAGAATCCGGGCGGAAAGAGACTCCGTCAAGATTGGTTACGGCAAACTCGGGCGCTTTCGCACCGGCCACGGTTCGTTTCGCTTTTTCAACGGCTCCCTTCAATTCCTTGACAACATGGAAGTCATCCAGCGCCGGATTCAGCAGGTTCAAATACGTCTCGGTCAGGAGGGGCGTTTCCGGATCGGAAAAGTATTCCCCGATCAAAACGGCGGACGCTCCTTCATCGGGATGCTTTCTGACAAATGCGTCTGCCAGAAGGCAAAGTTCGTGATGGATAGTGGTTCGGCGGGAAATGTACTTGCCGAAGTTTTGCTCTTCCTGCGGAGAATCGATCATCCGCATGATATCCATCTGTTCCTTCAACAAGCCGGACGACTTTTCCCGAAACTCGGTAAGCAGGTCGTTGATCCTCCCGCCTTTCACCTTTATCAGTCGGGGATAAAGGACATCTCCCGTCACGGTGATTCGCCGATGGGGTTCCAGGTACACCGTAATCCATTGCGCCGGGCTTTCGAAATAAAGCGTCAGCGAATGGAAATTCGCTTCCATCTCGGTAAGGATAAACTCATTCACCCCCTGAGCGGACAGCGTATCAATCTTTTTCATGTCGTCAGCCTCAAATGCGGCATAGACCTCTTTTCCTTCCAGATTGTCAAGTCTTACTTTTACCGAATAAACAGCTTCTTCCTTACAGGAAAAGAGCACACAGAAGAGGTTTCCGGCAAGCAGTATCAGTATCTTTTTTAACATGTCATTTTTATACGAACGAAATTTGGCGTAAAGATAATAATAAACACTAACTTACTTTTTCTTTTTAAGGTAAATTTGTCCGTTTCCTGTGTTAAAAAAAAAGCAGCACCCGGCGGATACTGCTTTTTACGTTATGGTTCAACCAGTTAATTACAGTTGCGGGCCTGAAGGAATCAAGGCTTTTCCGGCTTCCGTATCGCAATATTGTTCAAAATTTTTGATATACTTGGCGGCCAGTGATTTTGCCTTTTTTTCCCATTCCGACACATCCGCATAGGTATCGCGCGGGTCGAGGATTCCTTCCGACACATGTTCCAGTTTCTTCGGAGCATACAAATTCAAGATCGGAATATGTATTTTTTCCGCCTTTTCGATGGAACCGTCGATGATAGCGTCGATAATCGCCCGCGTATCCTTGATGGAGATACGTTTACCCGTACCGTTCCAGCCGGTATTGACCAGATAGGCCGTAGCGTTGTGTTCCTTCATCTTTTCGGCCAGTACGCCTGCATACTGCGTCGGGTGCAGCGTCAGGAACGCTTCGCCGAAGGCCGGCGAGAACGACGGAAGCGGTTCGGTAATACCGCGTTCCGTGCCGGCCAGTTTGGATGTATAGCCGCAGAGGAAGTGGTATTGAGCCGATTTTTCGTCCAGGATCGACACCGGGGGAAGCACTCCGAAGGCGTCGGCACTCAGGTAGATGATTTTTTTTGCATGGCCGGCGCGCGAAGGCAGCACGATCTTGCTGATATGGTAAATCGGATAGGAAACGCGGGTATTTTCCGTTTTGGAAGCCGCTTTCGAGAAGTCGGGCGTCCCGTCATTCTTCACCGTTACGTTTTCCAGCAGGGCGTCGCGACGGATGGCGCGCCAGATGTCCGGTTCATTTTCCCTACTCAGGTCGATTACTTTCGCATAGCATCCGCCTTCATAATTGAATACGCCATTGTTGTCCCAGCCGTGTTCGTCGTCGCCGATCAGGAAGCGTTTCGGGTCGGCGGAGAGCGTGGTTTTACCCGTTCCCGACAGACCGAAGAAGATGGCTACATCGCCGTCGTTGCCCACGTTGGCCGAGCAGTGCATGGAGGCAATACCCTTCAGGGGCAGGTAGTAGTTCTGCATGGAGAACATGCCTTTTTTCATTTCGCCGCCATACCACGTGCCGCCAATGATCTGTTCCTTTTCGGTCAGGTTGAACAGTACGTATACTTCCGAATTCAGCCCGTGTTCTTTCCAGTTCGGGTCGGTCGTTTTGGAACCGTTGAATACGACGAAATCGGGTTCGCCGTAGTTGGAGAGTTCATAGTGCGACGGACGGATAAACATGTTCGTCACAAAATGGGCCTGCCAGGCTACTTCCATAATGAAGCGCACTTTCATGCGGGTATCTTCGTTGGTACCGCAAAACGTGTCCACGACATACAGTTTATCTGCCGAATTTAGCTGTTTGAGGGTGTTCTCCTTCAAATCGTTCCACACTTCGGTAGACACCGGCTTGTTGATATTGCCGTCCCACCAGATGGTGTTTTCGGAAACGGCATCTTTCACGATGTACCGGTCTTTCGGCGAACGGCCGGTAAACTTACCCGTATCCACCGAGACGGCTCCCGTGTTTGTTAGCACTCCTTTTTCGAATCCTTCGTTTTTCGAATCCGTTTCAGCCTGGAAAAGCTCTTCGTAAGACGGATTATGCTCCACCGGAATGTTGCTGCTAATACCGTACTTACTCAAATCTAAGTTTGTCATTTTCTTCTAAGTTAAATGATTAAATATCGAATTTCTTTTGTTCTCTTTTTGTTTGTGAAAAAGCTATTTTCATTCACCCTGCAAAAGTACTGCATTTTTTCCATTCGGAATCCCCCATTAGCGAAATTTTTCGGTATTTGTGTTTTGTTATTGGCTGAAAAGGAACGCTTACAGGGTATTCATGCCGGTCAAAAACTCGGAAAGGGAATGTAGTTTCTATTCTTTATCAGGTATCAGGTCCGATTCGCTTTCCGGCTCGGAGATGGAAGCCTGAAATTCCTCGCTTGACGGGAAGGCGCCCAATAAAGCAGTATAATGTTCCGGTACGTTTTCGATCGCCTGATTCTGCGTTTCCACCGGCGCGGAAGAACAGGCGTTCATTCCGGCATGGACGCTCCGGAGAGGTTCGTCTGTTTTGCCGGGTTTCGTCCCGCAGAACACACAACTAACCTGCGATGCGACATATTCCTCCGCTGCGGCCGGCACAAGGTAATCCCCAACACTTCCTGACTGTGCCAAACTTTCTTTCCATAGCCGGTCGACATATTTGATCAACCGGTAATACATTCTTTTCCACATGATATCCTTACCTCATTAAAACAACATGTTAATATCGGTAAGATGAAAGAAAGCGTCCGTTCGCTGCATTTACAATAAAGAATTATTCATTATTCACATTTTCGAAAAAAGCATGTTTTCATGCAATAAACCTGTTAGAAATGAGTTTATACAATACGTGATTTTTGAAGGACAAGTTATATTATATGAGAAAAAGATTGAGAAACGGCCTCTGGCTGTTTATTTTCCCGGTTATATCCATATCCGTTTACGCCCAGAAGGATCAGTTCAATCCGATCCATACGGCCATCATGTCCCTGTCCATTGCGCCGGATGCGCGGGGCGGGGCGATGGGCGACAACGGAGTGGCTACCTTGCCGGATGTCAATTCGCAATACTGGAATCCATCGAAGTATGCCTTTATGACCAGCAAGGCGGGTGTATCGCTTTCGTATACCCCCTGGCTGCGTAAACTGGTAAACGATGTGGCCATGACGTATGCCGCCGGATACTACAAACTCGGATCGAGCGATTTGTCGGCCGTGAGCGCCTCGCTGCGCTATTTCACGCTGGGCTATGTTCCGCTGACCGATTACGGCGGCAAAGAGTACCTCAGCCTGAATCCGTATGAAATGGCGTTTGACGCGAGCTACAGCATGAAACTGTCGGAATCCTCGTCGCTGGCCGTTACGCTGCGCTTCGTCCGTTCCGATATGGGCGCCGAAGCCGAAGACGAATTGCAGCCGGACAACGGGTATGCCGCCGACATCTCCGGCTATACGGAAAAATACGTCTATATCGGCGAAGGCGAAGGGCTGTGGAGCTCCGGGTTCCATCTCTCCAACCTCGGCACCAAAATATCGTTCAACGGCGGCGCCACCCAGCAGTATCTGCCGGCCTGCCTGAAAATCGGGACAGGACTGCTCTATCCCTTTGACGAATACAATCAGATCGGGCTTTATCTGGACTTGAGCAAGTATCTGGTTCCGACCCTCCCCGTCCGCCGGGAAGGCGAATCGGATGAAGACTTTGGCAAACGCCAGGATACCTACTACTCGATGGGTATATTCAATGCGGCCTGGAAATCCTTCTCGGACGCACCGGGCGGGTTCAATGAGGAATTAAAGGAAGTCAACCTATCACTGGGAATGGAATACAGCTACGACAACCGGTTTTTTGTGCGCGGTGGATATTATTACGAGAATCCGATGAAAGGAAACCGGCAGTACTTTTCCGCAGGCGCCGGTTTCAAGATGAACGTGTTTCAGCTGGACGCGGCCTATCTGATCAGTACCGTCCAGAACAATCCGCTGGATCAGACGCTTCGTGTTTCGCTCTCGTTCGACATGGACGGACTTAAAAGCCTGTTTGAATGAGAATACGTACAGGCTTCGGATATGACGTGCACGCCTTTGTCGAGGGGCGCGCCCTGTGGCTGGGAGGTGTGAGGATCGATCACCCGCGCGGGCTGGCGGGTTACAGCGATGCCGACGTGCTGGTCCACGCCATCTGCGACGCC
>JAISWC010000006.1 GCA_031271245.1 Tannerella sp.
TGTAAATATGCTGTATTATTTGCTAATAAATGTGAAGGGGGGGGGGGCAAAAACAGATATTAACATTGTCCGTCCGGCGAACAATGTTGCTCGAAATGCGACCTCCGACGGACAGCCTGTCGATTGAGTGATGAAAGTATTCATACCTGTTACATTTACTTTTTGCGCAGCAAAGATAACGAGTTTTTTTTATCCGCCCCCAAAAAACGAAAAAAATTATTCGCAGGAGATACTGCTTCGCAAGAAAAAATCGCAGCAAACACGGCGCCGGTCGCTCCGGGGAATCGTTTCAGGGAATCGGAATCAGGTGGCGAACATGATCAGCATGACATACCTCTGTCGGAAGATAAGACCGTTCGTGTATCCGTTTATCTTCCGGACAACGTTGGAAAAGCAATGGCAACCGATGACCCCGCAAATCGGGGAAGAGAGGCATGTCATCCTCCGCAATCGCGAAACAGGGAAGACCGCATTGATGGTTAGAAGTATGCGCTGCACTGATTGGGACAGATTACCTGATAAAGAAAACATCCTGTGCCGTCAGGTAGAAACCTTCACCCGTGATTTGTCTCCACTGTACACCAAAGCAGGGGAAGAATTATTCTTTAACTCCAGCGGGATAGCAGATACATTTCACATTATCCGTCTGTTGACAGAAGCCTGTCAAGCTGTTCGAGTAAGATTTCGACAGGATGTACTCAGCGAAAAAAGACTAAACGATGAAGCACATCCTTTCGGCACATATTGATGTATGGGAATTAATTTTTGATTTTATGTCCGACTACGCATTAAACACGGAGAAACAGCGGAATTTTCAGGACAAATTCGTATTTTTGTGCCCGATTCACAAGACTTGGTTACTCTTTTCATGAAGATAAATATACTTGTATGCGATTGGTTTGAAGAATGGCAGTCGCCGGAAACACCCACCTATGCGGAGATGCTTCAGCGGCTGTTCAGTGCGGTAGCGCCAGCCCTCGAATATAAAATTTTTGACGTTTGCCGGGGCGTGTTCCCTGCCGAATTTCATGCGGATGAACGCTACCTGATTCCCGGCAGTCACGACAGTGCGTATGACGATACGCCCCGCGTCCGGCAACTGATCCGGCTGATCCGGGAAATGGACGCGGCGAAAGTCAGGATGGCCGGTATCTGTTTCGGTCATCAGGTCATCGCACAGGCGCTGGGCGGCAAGGTCGAGAAAGCCCGGCAAGGCTGGGGTACGGGCGTCCGCCGCTCCGCCGTCTGCGCCCCGAAAGCCTCGGGCTATTTTCCGGAGGGAACCGTGTCCCTGCTTTACAACCATCACGACCAGGTGACGGTCTTGCCTCCGCAGGCCGTTTGCTTCGCCCAAAGCGACTTTTGTCCCTGCGAGGGATTTTACGTAGACGACCGGATACTGACCTTTCAGGGGCATCCGGAATACACGCCGGATTATAGCCGGCACCTGTTGCTACATCACGCCGGCGACGAGCCGGAAGCGGTAAAGGCGAAAGCGCTGGCAAGCTTAGACTGCCCGACGGATGCGGCCATTGCCGCCGAATGGATGATAAACATGCTCGGATAAAAGCGATGGGAATGGAAAAAGGGCTGTTCCGACGGACAGAGTTGCTGCTGGGCGGCGAACGGATGAAAAAAATAGCGGATACGCGAGTGATTATTTTTGGCGCCGGAGGCGTAGGCAGCTGGTGTGCCGAAAGCCTGATACGTTCGGGGATTTGTCAACTGACGGTTGTTGATTCCGATCGCGTCTGCGTAACCAATATCAACCGTCAGCTGATGGCGACCGTCAAGACTGTGGGCGAGGTCAAGGTGGAAGCGTTGAAACGGCGACTGCTCGAAATCAACCCGTCGGCCGGCATACAGGCGCTTCAAATGATTTACAGCCGGGAAACAAGCGATTCGTTCGCACTGGATACCTATGACTATGTCGTTGATGCCATCGACAGCCTGGAACACAAAGTGCACCTGATTCTTGCAGCTACTCGAACGCGGGCGGTTTTTTTCTCGTCCATGGGCGCCGCGCTCAAAATGGACCCGTCCGGAATACAGGTGACCGAGTTTTGGAAGGTGCGGGGCTGTCCGCTGGCCGCGGCTCTGCGTCGCAAACTGAGAAAAACAGAAGGCCCGGCGAAAAAATTTCTTTGCGTGTACAGTGAAGAGGTATTGGAAAATAAGGGAATAAACCGGTCGTGCGGCACGGAAAAATGCCTTTGTCCCAAAGCGCAGACCGGCCCCGGCGACTCGGATTTGGTGAATCACGAATGGTGCAGTCTGAAAGCCCGGATCAATGGTACGGTAGCGCATACGACGGCGATCTTCGGTTTTACCCTTGCCGGACTGGTGTTGCAGGATATTTGCAAATAAGTTTTCGCTGATTCGACCGCTCCCAAGCAAAAAAATAGTCGTATCTTGCGCCCTCAATGAATATCATTATTTAAACAGTAATCATGTATAGAATTTCAATTTTCTTTTTTCTGCTGTGTCTGAGTGCAGGCATGTGGGCGCAGCAGTTGCCGCCGGTTTTCGGGGCGGAATATGCGAATACGTCATTTAATGACAGCCGTGCACGGACGTATCTTACGCCTCAGCGCATCGTCTGGAAGTATGACGGTCAGGGGCGGCTGATCAAAAACGCCGAAGGGCTGCTCGCCGCAGGCAACAACGGTCAAAGCGAATTGACCGGCAAACAGGTATGCATCATGCGGAGCACGGAAAATGAATATCCTTCGCTGCTACTCGATTTCGGGCGGGAGATTCACGGCGGCTTGCAAATCGTCACCAGCGCCGCGGGCGGACATGCGCCGGTGAAAATCCGGGTACGCTTCGGCGAGTCGGTATCCGAAGCCATGAGTACGGCGGGCGTGCAGGGAGCTACCAACGACCATGCCATGCGCGACTTCACGATGGAACTGCCCTGGCTGGGCGTGGCGGAGACCGGCAACAGCGGATACCGTTTTGTCCGCATCGACCTGATCGAACCGAATGTCACCCTCAGTCTGAAAGAGATCAACGCCGTTTTTATCTACCGCGACATTCCCTACCTCGGCTCGTTCCGCAGCAGCGACGAACGGCTGAACCGCATCTGGCTGACGGGTGCCTATACGGTGCATCTCAACATGCAGGTATACATCTGGGACGGCATCAAGCGCGACCGGCTGGTCTGGCTGGGTGACCTCCATCCCGAAGTGATGACGGTGAGCACGGTTTTCGGCTATAACGAAGTAATCCCCAAAAGTCTCGACCTGGCACGCGACATTACGCCGCTGCCCGGCTGGATGAACGGGATGTGTTCCTATTCGCTGTGGTGGATCATCATCCAGCGCGACTGGTACAGGTACCAGGGCAATCTGGCCTATCTCGGGGAACAGCGGACGTATCTGACGGAGCTGCTTCAGCTTCTGTTTACCAAAATCGACGCCACGGGCAGGGAAAAACTCGACGGCGGAGGCCGGTTCCTGGACTGGCCGTCCAGCCCCAACCGGGAAGGCGTCGATGCCGGTTTGCAGGCGTTGACGGTCATGGCCTTCCAGGCGGGCGGAGAACTGTGTGCCGTGCTGGGCGACCGGGAACTGGCTGCGCAGTGCGCGGCCACGGTCGAACGCATGAAGACACAGGTGCCGCCGCACAATCAGCTGAAACAGGCGGCCGCCCTGCAGGCGCTGGCAGACATGCTGCCTGCCGGACAGGCGGACGGGGAGGTGATTTCGGTCGGCGGCGCCAAAAACTTTTCCACCTTCTACGGCTATTACATGTTGCAGGCGCAGGCCAAAGCCGGAAACTTTCGCGGGGCGATGGACAACATCCGCACGTTCTGGGGCGGGATGCTGGATATGGGCGCCACAACCTTCTGGGAAGACTTCGACGTGGACTGGATAGAGAACGCGGCCGGCATCGACGAGCCGGTGCCGGAAGGAAAGAAAGACATTCATGCCGACTTTGGCGCGTATTGCTACGAGCAGCTGCGCCACAGCCTTTGCCACGGCTGGGCGTCCGGTCCGACGGCCTGGCTGAGCGAACACGTGCTGGGCGTGAAGGTTGCTGCTCCCGGATGCAAAGTCCTGAAAATCGAACCGCATCTGGGCGACCTCGAATGGGTGGAAGGGACGTTCCCGACGCCGCAGGGCATCGTAAGTATCAGCCACAGAAAAGGCCCGGACGGGAAAATCAAAACCGAAGTAAAAGCTCCGAAAGGCGTAAAAATCATTCATTAAAATAATTGCATTATGAAACCGACAATCCTTTTTTTCTGTCTCCTGTCCGGCCTTCTGCCGTGCCGGGAGGCTTGTGCCCAAGAGGGCAGTCCGGTCGTGGCGCCGGACGCCCGCGTGGAGCAACTGGCGGACGGCTTTCGTTTTACCGAAGGTCCGGCTGTCGACCGGGATGGCAACGTTTATTTTACCGATCAGCCCAATGACCGGATTTTGAAATGGTCGACGGAGGGCAAACTCTCCGTCTTTCACGACCGTCCCGGACGCGCCAACGGGCTGTATTTCGACCGGGAGGGCTACCTGCTTGCGTGTTCCGACATGGACAACGAGCTTTGGCGCATCGACGTGAAAGACGGCAGTCATACCGTCCTGATTGCGGATTTCGAAGGAAAGAAGCTGAACGGACCGAACGACTTGTGGGTACATTCCGGCGGCGGAATCTATTTCACCGACCCACTCTATCCGCGCGACTACTGGACGCGCGACCCGCAGATGCAACAGCCCGGCCAGTATGTCTATTACCTTGCTCCCGGCCGGAAAGAGCCGGTACCTGTTGCGACCGACCTGGAACAGCCGAACGGCATCATCGGCACACCGGACGGAAAAACGCTCTACGTGGCCGACATCCGCGCCGGGAAGACCTGGGCGTATGACATCCGGCCCGACGGGACACTGGCGAACAAACGCTTTTTTGCTCCCATGGGTTCCGACGGGATGACGATCGACAGCGAAGGGAACATCTACCTGACCGGTCACGGCGTGACGGTTTTCAGTCCGGAAGGCGAACAGATCGAGCATGTCCCGGTCGAAGCCCGCTGGACAGCCAACGTCTGTTTCGGAGGAAAAGACATGAAAACGCTGTTTATTACTGCGTCGGAGTATCTGTACGGCCTCCGGATGAAGGTCGGCGGCGTCAGGTGATTTGCCCTGTACAACCGGACTTCATCCGGCAATGAGAAATAAATAACATATACCGGTTTACCGGAGATATGTTATTTATTTCTCATACCTTACTATTCAAAAGACGGTTTTGGTTGCATTTCTATCATTTGTTGCCTTTTACCTTTTTATCCTTTACTGGTTTAGCTGATTTTTCTGCAACAATGGTGACATGGCGAAAGAATGTCGTGCCCTTGTAAGGTCTGTTGCGCAGAGTAAATCTTTGAATTGTTAATCTTATTCGTATGGAACCGGCGGGTCGGGGCTTATCGCCGTCGCCACGTCATATTCCGTGCGGTAGTCGGGATGGTTCCTGAAAATCGTATCCCGCCGTCCGTAATAAGTGCCGTAATACTGGCAGTTGGTGTCTATCCAGTTGGTGATTTGCAGCAATTCTGCGGGCGAGAGTCTGATTTGGTCGTGTACTTTGGCCAGATGATTTGCTTTTGCCTGCGCTTTCGGGTCGTCGAGTTTGACGTCGGACGAAAACATCGCCACCAAAACCGACGCATACGAACCCAGCGATTTCGCCGGAAGATAACGGATATTTCCGTTTTTCGGATGATTCTCGCCTATCACCGGACCCAAAAGTTCTTTATCTTTCACATTAGTTGCCCAGCCACCGTCGGATGTCATGTAATATCCTTTGCCTTCGGTGGTATATTTGACGCCAATGTTCGACGGGACAGTGAAATAACTTCCGTCGGCAGCGATGTAATAATCATTTCCACCCACCGACAGGCTGTCGTTAGAGAGATTACTCGCTCTGTTGCCTCCGGCTTTCCGGCGTTCGGGAACAAGATTTTCGTACGATTCGTTGAACAGACGGGTTTCTTTCCCCGAAAGATTCAAATCGCCTTTTGCGTTCGATGCGTTATGACAACTGATGCAATGATTATCCCACACCGGCTGTACATTACGGGCATAACTGAGCGTTTTGCCGGCAGAGGTTTCACCGGTTTGAGCGTAGGGCGTTTCCGCTTTACGTTTCATTGCTTTCGGCGTATTTCGTCCGTTTGCGCGAGGCGCCTGCGATGTCGATTCGTGACAGCCGATACAACTGCGCACCTCGCCGGGCATATAATTCACGTAAGTGCGTTCGGTCTGAATGGCTTTGAAATCAGCGTCCAACGCCTGTAAAAAAATATTTCGTTCGGCGGGAACAATAAAATGAGCCGAGCCGTCGTCTTCGACAGTTACTACTCCATGCTGAATCTTCAATCCCAGATGCGCGTCTTTGCTGATAACTGCATGTTGCTGATCATATTCATCCTGAGTATAATTAGGCTTATAGAAACGTCGCGCTCCCCACGGACGCGGCACCTGTTCCAGCACTCTCAGATATTTAATCGAACCTTTCTCTACGCCTGACATTCCGCTATAAACATCGGTAACAATGCATTCGGCAAGATTTTTATCGGCGAGTTCCTGATTTTTATGAGAAGGAATCACCGGTGGAACAGTCCGTTCAACCAACGGCATCGGTCGAAAACAGGAAATTGTTGCGTCGGAATAGACAGGTTCTACTTTTCCGCCTTCGTGCAGATAATACAGTTGATACGCTTTGGAATCATGCCATACTGGTCCCGAGGGCTTATGCGAAACCAGAAATTCGGTGCGCGACAAAGGATAACTTTCTCTGAACAAAGGACCTCTACCGCTACCATCCTGATACCACCGTGCAGTATCTTTAGGGTCGCGGAAAGCAAATCCCGGCTCATAACGTATATCCGTATAAGGAGTTATGTATGTCATCGGTTCGCTGGTACGGATATTTTTCGTTGTATTGATACGGATAATCGTTCCGACACAGTTTTGCGGACAGTGCGGCGTTCCGGTAAACACGTATTCGTTAGACGAATTGGGAATCGGACGTCCCATAATTATGGTCGTGGGAACAGCCACGTCGTTACCGTAGATTTCCACCGAGTTAGCGCCGTCGGGGTTCATCGCCCACAGACACTTAACCGACACAGCGCCCTTATCGACATACTCCCAGCGTGTGTACATGATTCGACCGTCGGGCAAGAGGCAGGGCGTATTTTCCGAAACAGAACTGTTGGTGAGTTTGCGCATGTTTTTTCCGTCGCCGTCAATCCGGTAGAGGACAGTTGTCGGGAAAATATCCGGAGCGTCGCACAATATCCCGAAGTGACAACGTGTAGAAATAAAAGCAATTCCGCCGTCGGGAAGATAACACGGGTCTAGGTCTTCGGTGCCGTGATGATATCCGGGCAGGTTGTACGTTTCGATGATTTCATCTTCGTCGTCGGGCGAAAAAGTGAGTTGTCGCAAGCAGTTTCCGTCAACGCCGACTTCGTAGAGCCGGTAACCGATGTTTGGCGTTGCCTTGTAAGCAAACACAATCCGTTTGGCGTCGAACGAAATGTCGAACGCTCCGAATACGCCTTTCGAAAACGATGGAACTAACTCTTTCACTTCGCCGGTTTTCAACGAAAGGATACAGAGATTGCCGCCCGGCATCCATGACGAGTTAAGAAACTCCGTATAATAATGATTGCTGTTGTACGTAAAACGTTTGACAAAAACGATTTGCTCTACGCCCTGTTCAATCAATCTGTTCCAAACGCTTTTTTCTTCCGCCGCGGGAACGTAAATTGCATTTTGCTCATTCGACTTGCTGACGAATCCTCCGGTCAGTAAAAAAGTCGCTGTTATTATCAATAAAATTCTCATCTGATATGTTTTTATTTTCTTTGTGTACTTTATATTTTTGTGTGATAAACTTTTTCCCGCAAAGACAACACACTGCGCCTAATAATAAAACTGTGAAATTTGTCTTCATACTGCTTTTTTATTTTAATCATTTATACTCTATGATCCATAACCGTTTTTTACATTTTAATCTTACAAAAACGCCGCAAAGATATAAAATTTTATTTATATCCCAATTAAAATGAGTAAAAATATCGCACAAAAAGACAAAGCAACCATTGCATATAAAACTTTTTGTAGAGAGATAATCAGCGAATTACGTCAAGGAACTCAATCACATTTCTTCCCTGATTCTCTTTGCGATATCTTCGAACTCCTCTTTGCTGAGTTTCAGTTTTGTTTTTCTGAAATCGGCGTCTTTTTCGCTGTTTATCGGGATGAGATGAATGTGAACGTGAGGGACTTCGAGTCCCAGCACAATCATTGCGACCCTCTTGCAGACGATTGTTTGAGCGATTGCTTTAGCCACCTTTTGGGCGAACACGGTCAATCCGGCGAGTTCGTCGGGGCTTAGGTCGAAGATATAATCAACCTCTTTTTTCGGGATGACCAAAGTGTGAGCTTCGGTCAAAGGATTAATATCTAAGAACGCAAAATGCTTTTCATCCTCTGCAATTTTGTACGAAGGAATCTCTCCGGCTACTATTTTTGAAAAAATTGTCATAACTTGTAAACTTATGATTATAAATACTTTTTTAATTAATTATTGAGAACAAAGGTATAAATTTTTCGACAAACAAAAATTTTTTTCTGCTTGTATTTTTATTTTTACTACATTTGTGCAAATTTTTAATAAGATGTATCTATTGGGATGTGATATTGGAAGTTCGTCAGTGAAGGCTTCCATAGTGAATCAAGAGAGCGGGCTTACAGTGAGTTCGGAGTTTTATCCGAAAGAAGAAGCCCCGATAAAAACTTTAAAAG
>JAISWC010000015.1 GCA_031271245.1 Tannerella sp.
GAAATCGCTGCCAAACGGGAAAAAGGGCTGGAACAGTTGGAAACATACGCTCATGCACACCGCATGAAAGACCGCACCGACCTTCGGGCGGCGCTGATTGTCTTTATCGGGAAAGACAAGTTTGAGATTACGGAAATGGTCTGAACGGTGATTATTAATCACTACTGATCGACTAAAAATAAAAAAACGCCGTAAGCCATTTTTTAATTAATGGCTTATGGATACCACGTTTATTCGGGCAAATCCAATCGGACACAGATGTCTCCATGCGGTCGCTGCGCTTCCTTGGTCGACATGACGGGACTGTCAAAGAGACCGCGTCATGTTTTTTTAAACACAGTATTCATACAATCACACAAATCACAGTTCAGACAACAAGAAAAAAAATTGTTTCATTAAGATTGATAAAATTGTTGCGCAGATTCAATAGAGCAGATCAGCGCAACATATTTAGTATTTTTATATAGAAGAGACCTGTTGTGAAACACGCCTTTTCTTTTCCACCCCCGTTCGGGCAAAGGCTCCAATCTTTGTCGGATTAAAAGTACGTCCGGGCGGGAGCGGGAATCTTTTCATTGGATAACGATTTGCAGTTGAAAAACCGCATTTCATAATTTCAGTAACAAAACTAGGATTAAAAAACGTCTGTTGTGAAATATGCGTTTTTTGCTATAATACAGAATGTATTTAACATTCTGTATTTTTTATTCTTTTAAACAGTAACAGGGAAAAATATTATGCTGCAAATGGATTGATGAAATTGTTACGCAGATTCAATAGAGCAGATCAGCGCAACATACTTTAGTATTTTTATATAGAAGACCTGTTGTGAAACACGCCTTTTCTTTCCCACCCCCATTCGGGCAAAGACTCCAATCTTTGTCGGGTTAAAAGTACGTCCGGGCGGGAGCGGGAATCTTTTCGTAGGATGACGATTTGCAGTTGAAAAACTGCATTTCATAATTTCAGTAACAAAACTAGGATTAAAAAACGTCTGTTGTGAAACACACGTTTTTGCTATAATACAGAAATGGATTTAACATTCCGTATTTTTTTATTCTTTTAAACAGTAACAAGGAAAAATATTATGCTGCAAATGATTAGTGACAACAACAGAAGCGATGGAGGCAGAGACCATTTTAAAAACGCGGTGCATCCGAAAAACCGGACGAGTAGGGAAAACATATTAAAGTCCGACAGGGAGCGGACGTAAAACAGGATCAAAATGAAAAAATTAAGTTTATCAATTCATTCAGGAATGGCCGCCGGGCTGCTGTTAGCGGCGTCCTCCTGTATAACAGACAAGTTTAACGAGTGCGATGAATATTATTCCACTTATGCATCTTTCACATTGAACAAAATTTATGCCGGGAATGTGGACGAAACACAACCGGACAATGAAAGTGTAATCAAAGATGCCCTGGCGCTTGTTTATAAATTCGACGGAACCCCCGAAGCGATGGGTTATATCGCTGCAAGTGATGTCCGGGCCGAACTGCCGGAAAATGCCGGAGAGACAGCCCGTATAACACTGAAATGCCAATCAGGAGAAAAACTGATATACATTGCCGTCAACGTGGGTGGCAACAAACTGGTCGACGCCGGCCAGACAGCCACAAACATTTCAGCGGCCAATAAATGGGTTGGCCTCAAGTGGACGGCGGAGAAAGGGATAGCGTTTGCAACGGTAAATACCCCGGTATGGTCAGCGGGAGCGTCATCAACAGCCATTTCATCGACACCGGACACGGCTACCACCGCAGACGGTTTAATAAAAGCGTTGAGCGGCAACGGCGACCCGTCTCAGGGTGTTTTGTCCGGTGCGGGCACGGCTTATTTTATGTCTAACTGGGGCCCTGACGGGGAGGATACGGACGGTACGGATGATGTTTCTACCTGCCGGTTCACACTTCACCGTAATATTACGTCAACCGATTCCCGCACTGCACCCCCCGACGCTACAAACGCTAACGGGCAAAACGCCCTGTTGATTAATATGCAGAGCGCTTTGACGCAGGTTGCACTCGATGTCATTCCGGGCCAGGCGCTGAACAACGCCGGCACAGGTACAAACGCAGGCGTTTTTGTTCCTGACGAGAAGTGGGTGGTCGGGAATATAAACATGTCCGCATATCCGTTTCAACAGTTTGACGGTTCAACGGTCAAATCAACCCGCTACGATGATACGGCACACATCCTTCCCGCAGGCAAAAATCAAAAATGGGCTAACAAAATGGACAACAGCCGCTGGATTCCTTCGGGCAGCAAAGCCTATGAACGGCAAGATCTGACGGTAACGGAAGTAAGAGACCGGATACACTCCCATCCCGCCAATCAGCCGTTCGGAACAGCAAACAAAGTCTTCATCATTGAAAACAGTAACAGGAGGACACTCGCCGCCTATTCCACATTTGTCCTGTTTTCGGGACAGTACAGGCCGAACAGTTATATTATATGCGTCAGCAATAACGGTACCGTATTTTCATCCGGCGCTTTCCCTGCCGCCTGGCCTGCGAACAATACGTCTACAAACGAAGAAACGGACACCCTGTATTATGTGTCGTCAATCGGTAACGGGACATTCTTTCTCGGCATGAAGGCGCTCCGGCAGTATGTCGGTTACAGGATCCTGAACCTTTCTCCTGCATTTGATGCAACCACCCATGCGGAGGTTGCCGCTTATATCATGGATCTGAGAACCGCATCCGGCAATGAGCGGGCTGCTCTTCAGGCATATTATCGCGGTTACTGCTTTTACCGCGAGTGGATACGGGATGAAAGGGGGGCTTCGGCAGCTGACAGGATTTCAGTCCACCGGAATTATATTTATGAGCATTCCGTCACAAAGTTAAACGAACCCGGCATTGCAAACCCGAACGACATCATTACACCTTACGAATATGAACCTGTTGAAGAAACCGGGAGCTACGTAACAACCGAAGTCAGGATCATGAACTGGCATGTAATACATCAGATAGAACCCGGCCTTAATTAGATGTCCGGATCAAATGAATCACAGTTCAGACAAAGACATAACGATGAAAAATTTAAATTTTAAAATAAAACAAAATGATAATGAAGAAAATAATATTATTCGCAACGCTGGTTTTGGGACTGTTCACAATCGTCCCTGCAGCAGCACAGTGGAGCTGGGAAGGAGAGATTTACTTCGAATCGGATCAGGATCTGTTCCTGCCGGTGATCATCAACAGCGACGTTGAAATTACCGTGGCAAACGGCGCTACGGTTCGGGCGACGGACTCCGTCAGGGGTAACGGGCATACGATGTACAGGAAGGGAGAAGGCCGTTTTTGGTTTATGGCGCCGGTCAATCACGGCTTCGACGCAGACATCGTTTTCAGGAATATAAATTCCTCAAACCTTGATTCGATACTGCTGACGGGAACCTTCGGCTCATTTGTCGACGACGCGACAGGGTATTCCCATTCGGGAAGCATCCGTTCGGAAGACGCTTCGGGCGGCAGTTTCTACTTCCACCAGAACGATACCGTCGTCCAGACATTCGATGCCGTTCGCTTCGGGAGGCGCCCCGTTCATTTCTATCATGATACGAAATCGACGCTCCGGTTGATCCATTCGTCCGACAGTCTGTCGGGCAGGGTAGCGCTGACCGGCGGCGGTACGTTATATGTGGACGGGTCGCACGACGCCGAAATCGCTGTATCCGGCGGCAGGCTGATAACGGGCAAAGACAGCATCGAAGGCGAAGAACATGTTACGTTTGCAGGCAGCAGCACTGCCCCGGCATTACTGGCAGACAACGGTACACACCTGCAGGTGGGCGACGGCAACCGGCCTTCGCTGGTGAAGGTTACGGCGGGTGATGTTGTCCAGGGGGAGAAGTCGGTACTGGAAATAGACGTTTACGAACCCAAAAATTGGGGGCTGACCACAGACGTATCGGGAGAAGCGGACGTCGATACGGTGTGGAAAAAATCGTTTTCGGACATGATTTACATCGGTTCGGGAAAATATACTTTCGGCGACAATGACACAATACATGTGAACTGGACGCCTGAATACCTCTCCTCCATTGCCTCTGAGGATACATTCTGCCTGCCGGTCATCATGCTTGGCAACTCTTCTTTGTCGATCGAAAACCCCGACAAAGTGACGGTTCCTCAAACTTTGCGGGGCTGGGTAACGAAATTCCTCATCGGCGACGGAAGCAACAACACGCAATCGGGCTGGGGATATGTCAAGGGCGAAAAAATACGGATGTACAAGGAGGCTACGCTCAACGGCGTGCCGTTCAACGGCCGCTACGCCAATCCCGTCTCGGTACTCTACGGGGATAATATTATTTACACCATCAAAGCCATAAACGCCAACCTGCAAACAGGCAAGGTGATTGTTACCGACACGTTGCCGCCTTACCTGAATATTAACCTGAGTTCGATATCTTCTTCTTTATCCAATTCGGGATCAGTCCTTGCGGATGTAGGCAATGCCGCACCGAATACGCCTTTACAGTACATTACATGGACGATAACAAATATAAATTCGCTTGATACGGCATTCCTGACATACGAAGCGACACCCGCGAGCGGCGCCTGCGCCTCGCAACCGATGTACATCAATTACGCATGGGTGAGCGCAGTCATGGGAGTGAACGATACCCTCCACATTCGCACAAACGACACCTATCACCAGGGCGCAGGCGTGAGCATCGTAACGTTCTCGGCCTCCGCCGGCGGACAGCTGTTCAACGCTGGCGAGCAGGCGCTCGATTACCGTACGTCGCCCCGTGCCGGCGTCCTGATCGTCCCCGACAACGGCTACCGTTTCGCAGGCTGGAGCCATGACGAATACTACTCCCTTCGTGGTGAACGCATCCCTGCCGATTCGGGCATCATGTACTATGACAGCCTGGTGATATACGGCGATGTAAGACTCCGCGCCGACTTCGTCCCCGAAAACGATTCGACCGCAAAGGAGACTGTCCCGGAAACGGTCGCCGATAACAGCGACAGGGTATGGGCCTACGAGAGGGACATATATATCCGCACAGGGCAGGGCGCCCTGATTCGCATCTACTC
>JAISWC010000026.1 GCA_031271245.1 Tannerella sp.
GAAAAATTATGTACTTTTGTACTCGGTACCGTTTCGTACCTAAGAGAGTATTTATAACAAAAACATTTATAAATGAGAACAATAGAACGTTTTTTGAAGTATGTTGCAGTGGATACGCAATCCTGTGAACACGCGCAAACTACTCCAAGTACGCCCGGTCAGCGGTATCTGGCCGAAATGCTGGCGGAAGAACTTGTTCAAATCGGGATGCAGGAAGTAGAACTTGACGCGAACGGGTATTTGATGGCAACTTTACCTGCAAATATGTCGAGAGAAGATACCCCTGTCATCGGATTTATCGCCCATCTGGACACCAGTCCCGACTTCCCGGCCAAAAACGTTAATCCGCGTATCGTCACTTATACCGGAAGTAACATTGTGTTGAACGAATCGAAACACATAGTCCTTTCGTCGCGGATTTTTCCCGAGTTGAGCAGCTATATCGGCCAGGAACTCGTCGTGACGGACGGGACTACCCTGCTTGGCGCGGACGACAAGGCCGGCGTGGCGGCCATCGTTTCAGCCATGGAATATCTGATGGCTCGTCCGCTCATTCCGCACGGAAAAGTCCGTATTGCCTTTACGCCGGACGAAGAAATCGGCCGGGGTACGGACTTCTTTGATGTGGAGCGGTTCGGCTGCGAATGGGCCTACACAGTGGATGGCGGCGAACTGGGCAGGGTGGAATATGAAAATTTCAACGCCGCCAATGCAACGGTCACTGTCTACGGACGTAACGTGCATCCCGGCGAGGCCAAGGGGAAAATGATTAATGCCGTGCTGGTGGGCATGGAACTGAACGCCGCGCTGCCATCCGGGGAACGTCCGGAACTTACATGCGAACACGAAGGATTTTATCATCTGACGTATTTTTCCGGTAACGTCGAAAAGGCGACATTCACCTACCTCATTCGCGACCATGACCGTGTTTTGTTTGACGAGAAAAAATGGGTTATGCAGTGGGCTGTTCAACAGTTGAACCGGAAATATTCCGACTGCGTCACAGTGGAAATAAAAGACCTCTATTACAACATGCGTGAAATCATCGAGCCGCGAAAAGAAATTGTCAAGCTGGCTGTCGATGCGATACAGGCGACAGGTGTCGAGCCTTCCGTGAAACCGATTCGCGGCGGTACGGACGGCGCCCGTCTCTCCTTTGCCGGGCTGCCCTGTCCGAACCTGTTTACCGGAGGCGTAAACGGACACGGCCCCTATGAATTTCTGCCCGTCAAGTCTCTGGAGAAAAGCGTGGAAACCATTGTTCAAATCATAAAAGCAGTATCTAAATGAAAACAACGCCGTTTACGGCGCTGCATGAGTCTTTGGGTGCAAGGATGCATGAGTTTGCCGGGTATCAAATGCCCGTCGAATATGCGGGAATTATCGGCGAACACCTGGCCGTATGCCGGGGAGTAGGTGTTTTCGACGTATCCCACATGGGCGAATTTTGGGTGAAGGGGCCGAATGCGCAGGCTTTCCTCCAGCGCGTCACGTCCAACGACGTCTCCCTGATCCCTGCCGGCAAGGCGCAGTACAGTTGCTTTCCCAACGAACAGGGCGGCATTGTGGACGACCTCGTTGTCTATCATTACGAAGCGGAAAAATACCTCCTCGTCGTGAATGCTTCGAATATCGAAAAGGACTGGGAGTGGTGCGTCGCTCATAACGGGGCCGGCGCCGAACTCGAAAATGCTTCGGAGCGAATGGCGCAACTGGCCGTTCAAGGCCCCGCAGCAATGCGGGTCTTGCAGCGTCTTACACCGGTCGACCTGTCGGCCATTCCCTACTATTCCTTTGTGACCGGCGAACTGGCCAGCTGTCCCCGTGTGATTCTTTCCAACACAGGCTATACGGGCGCCGGAGGCTTTGAACTTTATTTTGACCCCGCGTATGCGCTTCCCGTCTGGGAAGCCATCATGGAGGCAGGTCAGCCGGAAGGCATCGTACCCGCCGGACTGGGTGCCCGCGACACGCTGCGGTTGGAGATGGGGTACTGTCTCTACGGAAACGAACTGGACGATACAACCTCGCCGCTTGAGGCGGGACTGGGCTGGATTACCCGCTTCGCCGCAGGAAAGGACTTCATCGGCCGCGCCGTGCTGGAACGCCGGAAAAGTGAAGGCGTTGCCCGCCGGTTATGCGCTTTTGAACTGACGGAGAAAGGCATTCCGCGGCAGGGATACGGGATTATGGACACGGAAGGACGGCCGGCGGGCCGGGTGACGTCGGGAACGATGTCGCCCCTGATGCGCACCGGTATCGGTCTGGGCTATGTCCAGACGGAACTGGCCGCCGTCGGAACGGAACTCCGTATTGAGGTACGGGGCAGGCTTCTGGCGGCGAAGGTGGTCAAATTACCTTTCCGCAAACAGCATGGAAATTGACGTCTGTTTTTCACCGGCGCTGTATCCGCATTATCATCGGGTAGAGGCGGAGGTGGTGATTGCGGACATCTTCCGTGCCACGACAACGCTGGTAGCCGCGTTCGAGAGCGGCGCCCGCAGCATCCTTCCGGTCGCCACTGTGGAAGAAGCGGAAGCCTGGAAAGCCCGCGGATGGCCGGTCGGAGCCGAGCGCAACGTACGCCGCTGTCCCTTTGCCGACTTCGGAAATTCGCCGTTTGACTATACCCCGGAAAAAGTGGCGGGGAAAGACCTTGTTTTTACCACCACCAACGGCACGAAAGCCATCCGCTGCGCCGGCGAGGCCGGCCGCATTGTGACCGGCGCCTTTGTCAATCTCCGGGCCGTGGCGGACGACTGTCTGCGGGAAGGCCGGCCGGTGGTCGTACTGTGTTCCGGATGGGAAGACAAAATCAACATCGAAGATACCCTGTTTGGCGGCGCCCTGGCCGCCGTCCTGCTGTCGCACGGTTACCGTCCGGCCGGCGACGCGGTGCGCATCGCCCTTTCGCTCTGGAAGGAGGCCGAAAAGGATTTGCGGGGATACCTCGAGCCGGCGGAACATATCGCCCGGCTGCGGTCGGCCGGACTGGAAGACAATATACCCTACTGTATGGCATTGAACCGATCGTCGCTGCTGCCCGTGTATTCAAAAGGGGAAGGCAAGCTCGTCATCGAAAGAAATCAATCATAACAACAAATAGCATTATGAGGAAAGTTCATTTTGGAGTAATCGGTACCAATTTCATCACCGACCGGGTCATTGCCGGCGGACGGGAAGACGGGCGTTTTGAAGTGGTCGCCGTGTGTTCGCGTTCCGGGGAACGGGGACAGGCTTTTGCCGCAAAGTACGGGATTCCCCATGTCTTTACCTCGCTCGAAGCCATGGCGTCCAGTCCACTGGTTGATGCCGTATACATAGCTTCGCCGAACGCATGTCATGCCGACCAGAGTGTCCTCTGTATGCAGCGCGGCAAACATGTGCTGTGCGAAAAGCCGCTGGCTTCCAACGCCGCCGAAGTCCGCCGGATGATAAAAACAGCGACTGACTGCCGCGTGGTACTGATGGAGGCCATGAAACCGACCCTGACGCCGGGGTTCCGGGCGTTGCAGGCCGCACTGCCCGAAATTGGAGTTGTTCGGCAGTATTTTTCCTGTTTTTGCCAGTATTCCTCGCGCTACGACAAACTCAAGGAGGGCGTTGTGCTGAACGCCTTCCGCCCCGAACTGGGCAACGGCGCGGTGATGGACATCGGCGTATACACGCTCTATCCGATGGTCGTGCTGTTCGGTCGTCCGCGTATGATTCAGGCCTCCTCCATCAAACTCTGCACAGGCGTGGACGGACACGGATGCGTCAATTTCACCTGCGACGGCGGACTCAATGCCACCGTACTCTACAGTAAGATTGTCGATTCACGGCTTCCGACAGAGATTCAGGGTGAAAACGGACGAATCACGGTAGACCGTATCCAGCATATCGGTCGGGTGACGCTTGCCGGTCGCGACGGGAGTGTGAAAGACCTGTATACCCGTACCGAACGGGATGAATATTATTACGAAGTGGCGGAATTTATCGACCTGATCCAAAGCGGACGTAGCGAATCGACAGTCAATTCGCTTGAAAATTCACTGATTACCATCGAAATCACGGATGAGATTCGCCGTCAGGCAGGAGTTGTTTTTCCGGCAGATGCTACGTGATTTTCAGTAACGCCTGTTTCCCGATCATTGAACAAAAGAACGGTTCGCTTGTTGTATATATAATTAGTGTAAATATTGCGAACATGAACAAAACAGAATTGATTAAAGAGGTATCGGCAAAGGTCGGACTAAGCAGAGTTAGCATAAAGAAAACTGTTAACGTTTTGATTGAGACTATTTGTGGGGAAATGGAGAAAGATGCTAAAGTGAGTCTTTTAGGTTTCGGAACTTTTTATGTAGCCCGGAGGTCTGCACGAAAAGGAATCAATCCGGCCACGAAACAAGTCATCCAAATTCCTGCCGGAAAAACTGTCAAGTTTAGAGCGGGTACAAATTTGGCAAGGATCGTAAAATAAAGAGTGTCTTATTTTACCGTGTGTGTCGGGAGGCTGTCAAGGCAACAGAGCGGCTTCTTGACACATTTTTAGTATCAAGTCCTGTCTGTGCCGACACATTCTATTTCGGTTCCAGGCGGAGGACCGTCACCGAGTTGGGCGGGAAAACGCAGGTGATGGGATGTTTGAAGGGGAACCGGACACGTTTCCGTTTGGGCGTGATCACGTCGGGATGATCCAGTGTATTGCGTCCCTCCGGGGCGCCGGTCAACTGAATCATCTCCGCCTGACTGTTGATATTTCCGCCCAGCACGTGTAGCGAGGCCCATTCTTCGTGGTAAGTCGTGTTGACTACTTTCAGGAGGATGGTATGGGTATCCAGTTCCCGCGTAGCCACCGTCACTAACGAAGGACAGGAGGGCACGGTAGCTTCCGTCAGCAGGATATCATTCAGATAACACTGAATCCGTTCGTCTTCGCAAATGATCTTCACCGTATACCAGCGGCCTTCTTCCATGGCCGGCGTGACGGATGGTGCCAACGGACGTTCCACGCGCCCTGCACAGTGATACAGTCGGGCTGTACTGCCTGTAAAGATCAGGGAAATACAGTCGCCCTGTTCTTCCACCCGGCCGTTGTCGCGTACCTGTAGCCTGATTTTCCCTCGTGTCTGCATACGTCGGAGGCGTGTTGAGAACGTATAATTGTAGGCCGCGGAATCTCCGGCGATGGCATATTTCTGCCGTTCGTCTTCGGAAAGCGGTTGCAGGCCGGAAGTCGACCGGCCGAACAGCAAATGCCGCCTTTCAATCCGTTCGTCCGGCGTTTCCGGAACTTCCGGAGCATCGGGGTCGGACGAGACATTCTGCATACGCAGATTTTCCGTGAATTTCGTCCAGCGGACAGCCGTTCGTTCATCCTTCACAAACTTCAGCCGGAGGGGTGTGCCGTTCAGCGCCGTTTCGCTCACTTCATAATCGTCGTCGTAGCAGATTACCGACACGCACCCCTGCGTCACCAGCGGTTTCCGAAACGTTTCCACATTCGTTTCCAGCAATTCGTCGCCCCGGTGAGTGGCGAACATCTCCAGCACATGATAAGACGGGCTTTTCACCAGGCCGGACGCATCAAACATGATGGCCGGTACGCCGTGCGACGGAAATTTCGCATGACCCAGCAAGGGCGAATAGGCCACTCCCTTTACGTTCATCGGATTCCGTTCCGCGCCGATGAGGAAGGCCGCTTCGCCTACCGCCGCCCGCAGCGTACCGGCGGCGGGAGAATGTGACGCCCCAAATTCCCCGATAAAAGTCATCGGTGTACGGATGGTCAGACTGCCCACGTCGAAATGGTTGTGGTTGCTGATTAAAAAGTCGACGCCGGCCAGGTAGTGCGTGTCAATCCAGTCGCCCCGGAAACCTTTCACCGCGAGGGAATCGGTACTGATAAACGATACGTCGGGGAAGGAGTCTCTGACCGCCTGCCGCAGGTACCGGTAGCGGCGGGAATAAATGATGCCCCTGTTTTCACTCCCCGATTCCACTGTTTTCAGGTTGAACGGCTGTGCATGGCCATTGTCGGCGCGCATCCGTCCATAGAGCGAATCGACCGGTGCATTGGCATACGCAAGCGCCCGTTTCAGGCGATTTGCCCAAACGTCCATGTTCATGATCTCCTCGTAACGCAGGCGGTAGCGCTGGTTCAGCACGCCTGCGTTCGCCACGTAAAGCGGCCATGCCCCCAGGTCTTCGCACAGTTGCAGGTATTCATGAAATCCCATGCCGTTGGTCGAGCCGTATCCCCAGATGCTCCAGAGGGGTTTCCGCTGTTCGACCGGCCCGATCGACTCTTCCCATTTCGGCGCCGATTCGATCGAATATCCTTCGGCGAACGCGCCACCGGGGAATCGGATGAATTTCGGATGCAAAGCCGCCAGCGCTTCGACCAGGTCTGCACGCCATCCGTTCGGACGCTCTTTCCATGTCTTCCGGGGAAACAGAGATACGCGGTCCATGTAAAACCACAGACCGCTGTCAGCGCTGAAAACCAGTGTCGCATGGGACGTGTTTTCCGTTGCCGTAAAGGTGTGGCGCACCTGTGTCCATTCGATGGACGGGCGTATTTGAAACACGTCGCTCAGAGGCTTGTGTGCAACTGAATCCATCAGCCGGACGTTCAGCAGCGCATAACTCCCTCCGCGCAGCAGGAACGACAACTCATACTGTTCGTCCCGGCGCAGTCCGATGCCGCGAAAGCCCTCCGCCACCACGCCGCCTCCCTGTCCGGAATAATCCACTCGCACGCCCAGCGAACGGTTGTTTTTTCCGTCGTGAGCATACGTTGTATGAAGATACCAGAACGTGCGGTCG
>JAISWC010000073.1 GCA_031271245.1 Tannerella sp.
GCACCAGTACATCATCCGGCGTATAGCCGTCTTCGCCCACGGTCACCGCCTTCAGTTTCAGTCCGTCCAGCACAAGTCCCTTTGCCTGGTTCTGTCCGAACAGCATCTTCTCGCCGTGACGGAGCATGACGGTTTTTTCCGCACGGAACGTCTTATCGGTGATGGCCCGATGTATGCCGTCATTAAAGATCACACAGTTGTCCAGCACCTCCACCACCGATGTCCCCCTGTGACGCGCTGCGGCGACAAGGACTTCAGTCTGGCCGGGCAGGTCTACGTCGATCGTCCGGGCAAAAAACCGGCCGCGTGCGCCCAGCGTCAATTCCGCCGGGATAAACGGGTCTTCCACCGTGCCGAACGGCGAACTTTTCGAGACAAATCCGCGGTCGGATGTGGGGGAATACTGGCCTTTGGTCAGACCGTAGATTTTATTGTTCATCAGGACAATGTTCAGGTCGACGTTGCGCCGCACGGCATGGATAAAGTGATTGCCGCCAATGGCCAGACAGTCGCCGTCGCCCGTGATCAGCCAGACGCTCAGGTCGGGACGGGCGGTTTTCACGCCTGTGGCGATGGCTGCTCCGCGCCCGTGAATCGTATGAAATCCATACGCATTGACGTAGTATGGCAAACGCGACGAACATCCGATGCCGGAAATCACCGCTATTCGGTGAGGCGGGATGTTCAGTTCGGCCATTGCCCTGTGCAGGCTGTTGAGGGTGGCGTAGTCGCCGCAACCCGGACACCAGCGTACATACTGGTCGCTTTTGTAATCCTGGGGGGTATATTTAATGTCTGTATTCATATTGCTTCAAGCCTCTAATATTTTTGTAAATTCTTCAACCAGACGGGATACGACAAACGGCTGTCCCTTGACGCGGTTGAACTTGCAGGGATGGAATCCGTCGATTTTACTGCGCAGATAACCGGCGAATTGGCCGCTGTTTTGTTCGGCCACCACCACCTTGCGGTATCGGCCAAGCGTCTGTGCGGTATTTTTCGGCAGCGGCTGGATGAACCGGAACACGGCTACCGCTACTTTTTTGCCCTGTTGCTGCATGATCTCCATCGCTTCGTAGAGATGGCCGGACGTCCCGCCCCAGCCCACAATCAGCAGGTCGGCATCCGGGTCGCCGGCGACCTCCAGTTCGGGGATACAGTCGGCGATCTTGTCGATTTTCGCCTGCCGGGTGGTCACCATTTTCTGATGATTGTCCGGGTCGGTAGAGATGGCGCTGGTATGGAAATCCTTTTCCAGCCCGCCGATGCGGTGGGCAAAGCCTTCCGTGCCGGGAACCGCCCAGTAGCGCACGAAACTTTCCGCCTCGCGCCGGTAGGCATTCCAGGGCGCCTCGCCCTCGTAGCCGGCAACGTCATTCGGCCGGATGTCCGGATACGTATTCAGGTCGGGAATCCGCCACGCGGCGGCGCCGTTGGCCACGAACCCGTCGGTCAGGAGGATGACGGGCGTCATGTGTTCGACGGCAAGTTTGCCTGCCCAGAAGGCGGCGTCGAAACAGTCGGTCGGCGTAGTGGCGGCCAGTACGGCGACCGGACTTTCGCCGTTGCGTCCGTAGAGCGCCTGCAGCAGGTCGGTCTGTTCGCTTTTGGTCGGCATACCGGTCGACGGGCCACCCCGCTGCACGTCGACCACGACCAGCGGCAGTTCGGCAATGACGGCCAGTCCGATGGCTTCGCTTTTCAGCGCCAGTCCGGGTCCGGAGGTTGACGTGGCGCCCAGGCAGCCGGCAAAACTGGCTCCTATGGCGGTGCAGACGCCGGCTATTTCGTCTTCGGCCTGTACCGTGATCACGCCCATGTCTTTCCGTTTGGCCAGTTCCTGCAGAATATCCGTGGCCGGCGTAATCGGGTAGCTGCCGAGGAACAGTCGCAGTCCGGCCTTTTCGGCGGCGGCCATCAGGCCGTATGCCGTTGCCGTGTTTCCGTTGACGTCGGTGTAGAATCCCGGCGGGATATGCGTGCTTTCGATCCGGTAGGTGGAGACGGAAGCATGTATGTTGTTCCCGTAGTTGTAGCCATCGGTCAACGCCTTGATATTGGCGCGGGCGATGGCGGGTTTCTTCGCGAACTTGTTTTGCAGCATGTGCATGGCGCTGTCCAGCGGGCGGTCGAAAAGCCAGCATACCAGCCCCAGCGTAAACATGTTCTTGCACCGCAGCACGGATTTGTTGTCCAGGCCAAATTCGGCCAGTCCCTCGCGCACCATCGTCGAGATGGGTGCGGAAACGATCTGTTTGTTCGTCAGACCCAGTTCTTCGAACGGATCGTCGGTTGTGAACCGCGCCTTTTCGAGGTCTCTGGCCTGAAAGGAATCCGTGTCGACGATGATGACTGCATTGGGCTTAAGCTGTTTTGCATTCACTTTCAGTGCGGCGGGGTTCATCGCTACCAGTACGTCGGCCTTGTCGCCCGGCGTATAAATTTTCTTCGACCCCAGATGCACCTGGAAGCCGGAAATCCCGCTGAGCGATCCCTGTGGAGCGCGTACCTCGGCCGGATAATCCGGAAAGGTGGAGATATCATTTCCGAAGATGGCGGAAAGATTCGAGAAAATGGTCCCGGTCAGCTGCATTCCGTCACCGCTGTCTCCCGAAAAACGAATGACAACCTGATCCAGGGTGGTTACTTTTGTTGTTTCTGTCATTTTGAGCAAGTGTTATGCTGTTTTAGTGTCCAAATATAGTCATTTTCTGTCGAAACAGACTGCCATTTGCTTTTTTTATGGAAAACAGCCTCTCTCCAAGGCGTGCAGCCAGCGCGTTCACATCCGTTTCGGTATCCATTGCGCCGGCGGGAAAAACGATGTCTGCCTGCTCGTAGTAACGGCTGCGTTCGGACAGGGAAGTTTCGACGAACTGCTTCAGTTCCTCGCCCGAACGGTTTTTCAGCAGCGGGTGCGTATCCCGGCACGGTTCCGTACGTTTCATCAGTTCGTCGACGGAAAGTTTCAGGTAAACCGTTGTTCCCGTTGCGTTCATAAACGCCATGTTCCCGTGAAAGCAAGGCGTTCCGCCACCCGTGGAAATCACGGCATGTTCAAACTCGCCCACCTCGCGGAGCGCTTTCCGCTCTATCTCGCGAAAGCCGTCTTCGCCCTTTTCTTCAAAGATTTGACGGATTGTCTGACGATAACGCCCTTCTATGAACTGATCCAGGTCGGTGAATGAAAAGTTCATCTGTTTCGCGAGCGCTTTCCCCAGGGTCGTCTTTCCAGCGCCCATGTAACCGGTTAAAAAAATACGCAGCATCTGTTTTCCTATTTTCTTGCGGACAAAAGTAATCATTTCCCGCGGAGAAATCAAAGATACAGGGGTGCAGGGCAATGCCGTCAAGTGAAATGAATCCCTGAATCTTAACCGGATTGTAATATTGCTGTTTTGATTCTGTAACAGTTCCGTTTTACTTTTGCACAAAATCAGTAGAACTGGAAATGATGAGAAAGACAATCGTAACATCCATGCTATTATTGGGCGTCCTGTCGGGCGTCCAGGCTCAAAAAATCAAGGGGTCGGACACCATGTTGCCCCTGTCGCAGAAGGAAGCCGAAAATTACATGAAACGTGATCCTTCGCAAACCGTAGTGGTGACCGGCGGAGGCAGTGGCGTAGGCATTGCGGCGCTGATCGAAGGCACGGCCGACATCGCCCAGTCTTCGCGGAAGATCAAGTTTGACGAAAGACAGAAACTCCAGGAGAGCGGCAAGACGGTCAGGGAAGTGGTGGCCGCATACGACGTGCTGGCCGTTGTGGTGCATCCGGACAACAGGGTAAGGCAACTCACGCGCGAACAATTAGAGGGGATCTTTACCGGCAAGATCAGGAACTGGAAAGAGGTTGGCGGCGACGACCTGCAGATCATTCCCTATGCCCGTGAAACTTCTTCGGGTACCTACGAATTTTTCAGAGAACGGGTGCTGAAAAACAAAAACTACCGGAACGGCATCATGAGCATGCCTGCCACGGGAGCGATGATCCAGTCGGTCAGTCAGACCCGCGGCGCTGTCGGATACGTGGGACTTGCCTATCTCAACAGGGAGGTCAAGGCTATTCACGTGTCGTACGACGGCGGGAAAACTTTTGTGGAACCGTCTGCGAAAACGGCCAAAGACGGAACCTATCCTATTGTGCGGCCGCTGCTGTACTATTACGTAACGGCATCGGAAAGCAGGGTAAAGCCATTTATCGATTACGTGCTGTCGGACGAGGGTCAAAAAAATGTCTCGGACATCGGATTTATTACCCTGAAACGGTGAGATGAGCAAATCGTTCAGACGCCTCTTCGAACGGGTCGCACAGGGCGTGTTCACACTGAGCGGGAGCGTGACGGGCATGATCATTCTGCTGATGGTCGTTTTTCTGTTCAGGGAAGGACTGGGACTGTTCCTGAGTCCGGAAATCGAGCAGGGCTATGCGCTTTGCATTCACGCGTCGAATCCTGTTGAACGGTTGCACCCACAAGCGGTAAAAGCTGTTTTTGATTCCGGGATAACCGACTGGAAGGAACTGGGAGGCGAGGAAAAGGAAATCATGCTGTTCCGGCTCGACGATCTGTTTTCGCTTTATTCCGAAGAGGAACTGGGAGAAAATTACGCCCTGCTTCCCGAAAAACTGGGCGAGGTCATTGAACAGCACCCCGGTATCATCGCCTTCCTTCCCGAAAGGTATCTGCCCGCAGAAAACGAGTCCGTCAAGATATTGCCCGTTGCCGGCATCTCGCCGGGCAGCTTTTTCGGCGGTACGGAATGGATGCCGACCATCACGCCGGCTCCGCAGTTCGGAGCGCTTCCCCTGATTCTGGGCACATTGTGGGTAAGCATTTTCGCCATACTTATCGCCCTTCCGCTGGGACTGGGCGTCGCCATCTATCTCTCGGAACTCGCCGGAGAACGCATCCGGAAACTCCTGAAACCGGCCATCGAACTGCTGGCGGGGATTCCGTCGGTCGTATACGGATTTTTCGGCCTGGCCGTACTCGTGCCGCTGCTGCAGCAAACGCTGCATCTGCCCGTGGGGGAAACGGCGCTGGCGGGAAGCCTGATACTGGCGATCATGGCGTTGCCGACGATCATCACCATTGCCGAAGACGCCATGCGCAACACACCCAAAGCTATGCGCGAGGCGAGCCTGGCGCTCGGAGCCACGCACTGGCAGACCATCGTCCGGGTGATTCTGCCTTATGCGGCATCCGGGATCAGCGCGGCCGTAGTGCTGGGCATCGGACGCGCCATCGGCGAAACGATGGCCGTACTGATGGTCACGGGGAATGCCGCCGTCATGCCACATTCCCTGTTCGAAGCCGTACGTACGATCCCCGCAACCATCGCGGCGGAACTTGGCGAAGCGCCGACCGGCGGAACGCATTACCGGTCACTGTTTCTGCTCGGCTGTATTTTGTTTGTCATTACCATGATCATCAGCGTCTCGGCAGAAATCATCTCAAGGAAACGGCACAATGGCGTAGAATAAAGAGAGCCTCCCGTCCGAAACTTTGAGATGCACCTCCCTTACGGGTGCAATTCAAATTGTCGCACCCGTTAAGCCGCCCTTATAGTAGGCATATTAAGAAAGTCTATAACTTTCGCTCATTGTCTGTTCATGGAAATAATCCTTAGTCGCAGCATATTTTT
>JAISWC010000196.1 GCA_031271245.1 Tannerella sp.
TACGTGATTCTGGGACATTCCGAAAGACGGGCGTATTATCACGAAACGCCGGCCATCCTGAAGACAAAAGTGGAACTGGCCCTGGCCAGTCGGCTGACGCCGATTTTCTGTATCGGCGAAGTGCTGGCGGAACGCGAAGCCGGCGACCATTTCGAAGTCGTGGATGCGCAAATCAGGGAATCGCTCTTTGACTTGTCCGCCGCCGATTTCCGTAAATTAGTGCTGGCTTACGAACCGGTCTGGGCTATCGGAACCGGAAAGACGGCCACGGCAGCGCAGGCGCAGGAAATGCACGCGCATATCCGTCAGACTGTCGCGGCCAAATACGGCGCGGAAATCGCGGAGAACACCTCCATCCTTTACGGAGGCAGTTGCAATGCCGGCAATGCGAAAGAGCTGTTTTCCAATCCGGATGTAGACGGCGGACTGATTGGCGGCGCTTCGCTCGGCACAGACAAATTCCTGCCGATTATAGAAGCCTTTTGACCTGAAATGAAACCGCAGCATTTTCTTCTGCTGTTGCTGTTCCTTTGTCATGGCGGCGGAATGTGGGCGCAAACTTCCATCTTCGACGCCCTGACAAAACCGGAACAGGGAAAGGGGACGGTCACGATTTTCCAGTCGCAGGCCATCCGTGCGCTGGTGGATTCACACGCCAGCCATGTGAAAACAGAAACGGACGGCGGGAGAAGCTACATGACGGCGCCGGGTTATACGATTCAGGTGTTTACGGGAAACAATCAGCGCCGCTCCAAAGACGAAGCCTTCTCCAAAAAAAGCCAGATCGACAAAATCTACAGCGACGCATCGACCCGCGTGGACTACACAGCCCCTTTCTGGAGGCTGCGCGTAGGCGATTTCCTGACTTACGAGGAAGCGCTCTGCATGATGTACAAACTGACCGGTTCGTTCCCTTCTTTCAGGAAAGAAATGAAAATCGTCAGGGAAAACGTCCGGATTTTCCTGAATTAACCCTTCCTCATGGAACAGAACGAAGATACGCAGCCTGTCACCGGGGCGCTGGCCGAACACTATCGCCAGATCATCCGCCTGCTGGGAGAAGACGTCACGCGCGAAGGCCTGTTGAAAACGCCGGAACGCGTCGCAAAGTCCATGCAATACCTGTTGCGGGGCTACAGCGAGGACCCGGAAGCCGTACTTGCCTCCGCCATGTTTCAGGACGAAGACTACAAGCAAATGGTGATTGTCAGGAACATTGATTTCTTTTCCCTCTGCGAACATCACCTGCTGCCCTTTTTCGGAAAGGCGCACATCGCCTACATTCCCCGCAAGTACATTACCGGACTGAGCAAAATCCCGCGGGTAGTAGACATTTTCGCCCGTCGCCTGCAGGTGCAGGAACGCATGACGCGGCAAATCAAGGAATGTATCCAGAAGACGCTGAACCCGCTGGGCGTCATGGTCGTCATCGAGGCGCAGCACATGTGTATGCAGATGCGCGGCGTAGAAAAACAAAACTCGCTCACGACAACTTCCGACTTCACCGGTTTTTTCCAGCAGACCAAAACCCGCGTGGAATTTATGAATCTGATCAAGAAATAAACGGAGAGTACTCCGGTCATTACAGGTTATTGCAGGTGGATGGAATGTCCATCCACACGCGGATGGGGTATCCATCTGCAGGCGGATGGAGCGTCCATCCACACGCGGATGGAGTGTCTATCCGCAGGCGGATAGACACTCCATCCAAAATTATGCAGATGTCCCCCGCTGTCAGACAAGGGTCAGATCCTGCGCAAAGACCGCTTCGCGCGGCGCCTTCAACTGACGGCCGGACGAAAACTGCGTCACTACCTTGAGCCGGTATATGCCCGCATCCAGTTCGACGGGAATCAGCAGCAGCAGTTTGCTGGGGCTGTTGGTGACGATCAGGTCTGCATCCAGCTTGTAGGGCGGCAGGTTGCCGTCGACGCTTTCCAGCCAGACGCCTACCGACGGGTCCTCGCCCGTCACCTTGATGTACGTCCCTTCCACCTCGGCGTTGCGGCCGCGGGTCAGCGTGCCGTCGGCCAACCGGGTCTGCATGTTGACGACCGAAAAGATGTGCATCACGTCGGGCATTTCGCCCAGTATCTCCACTTCCGTATTGGCCAGTTCCCTGCGTATCTCCACGCCCTGGGTGGCGGATACGTACACGCTGTTTTTCGCCGGGTCGAACTTTTTGCCGTGGAAGATGCCGGTGATGATAGCCCGCAGGTATACCAGTCCGGTGTCTACATTCCATCCGCGTGCAGCAAAACGGGCGGCGATGCGGTTATAGCGCGTCACTACGTCTTCCACCGTCTCGCGTTTCAGTTCGATACCTTCTTCCATCAGCGCGTCAATCAGCCCCGGCTTGTTGATTTTTCCCATTGGCGACACGACGGCGCTGTAGTCGTTCGGATCAGGAGTCAGCAAATTCTTCCTGAGCCATGCTTTCAATAAATTCTTCATATCCTCAAAAGTTATTTTTGTTTATATTTCCATCTTCACCCCTGTTCCAGTTTGTCAGGACGGCTTTTACCTTGCCGAGCTGCGCTTCCACCATGTTGTACTCGTTTTTGCCCGAGTGATGTTCCACGCTGTAGTAGCCCGTGTAGCCGGCGTCGCGCAGGACGGCCAGCCGCCGGTAAAGGTTCGGGTCTTCGCAAACATTCCACGGGATATGCGTGTGCGCCACGTAGGGTGCGGCGGCCTTTTCGGCGGCAAGGATTTCTTCGGGCGTGCCGTACCAGCCGCCGAAGTGCATGCAAATCGCAAATCCGGGATGTGCGACGGCCTTGATCAGTTTCTCCATGTGCACCCAGCAGCGTTCGGGTCCCCAGTGCACTTCGGCGCCGGTACGGAATCCGTGGTCGTGGGCATATTGCGCCAGTTCGCGGTAGCGGCGGACGATAAAGTCAAATTCCCTGTCCGTCCAGCCGTCGATCTCCTTGCTGTCCTTCCGTCTGCTCGCCCCGGCATCGAAGCGCACGAAACCTACGCCCCACCGCCGGGCGATTTGCAGGTAACGGTCCTGCATGGCGCGGTGTTTGGCGGCGTCTTCGCCTTCGGCCTCTATGATGGTCGTTCCGTCCACCGCGATGTTCGGCACGACTAACTGGCGGTCTTCGAGGGCGGTGTGCACCTTGTCGACGAAGTCATCGTCCGTCGAAGTAATCATGCCGTTCCACAGGTCGGCTGCATTCAGGCCGTAGCGGTACTTGCAGGTCTCGAAGAAATGAAAGATGTCCATCATCCCCGCGCCGACCAGTCCGTGGAACGAATAGGAGAGCATGGAGATACGGAAGGGTTTGAAGGCGTCCCGGTTTACGGGAGGCGCCGCCGCCGTCATGGCGGCCAGTGTGCCGGCGGGCGTTGCGGCCATTGCAGCGCTGCCTATCGCCAGATTGCGAAAAAAATCACGTCTTGTAGTCATATTGTATCTGTTTTTAAATGTTTCATATTTCCCAGCCTTTGCGCACCTTGCGTGCAAGCAGTTTGTCGGCCTCTTCGTCGTTGGTGACGGTGCGCGTCCGGGGATCGTAGATCAACTTTTTGCCGTTGCTCATCAGCGAGACGGAGCCGAGGTTGAAGGTCTCATTCACTTCTTTGGCGTTCTCGAACGAGGCCGCGCCTTTGCCTTTCCCGCGACATCCGTCAATCCAGTTCCGCAACCAGCGGACGGTACCGTCCGGCAGGGTCTCGTTGGGATTTTCAACCACAGGTTCGCCTTTTATGTGCGCAAACTGTGAAGCGCGCTCCCCCAGCAATCTGGGGTTGGTACCTTGAAAGTCGCAGACAATGGCGCCCCGGTCTCCCACGAACATCATGCCTTCAATCGGGAGGTCGTCGCCGTCGTAACCTTCCGGTGTTTGGGGTTTCATTCCGCCGTCGTGCCACTGGAGGATGATTTTTTCCGGACGATCCTTGTAGGGTACCTCAAAACGGTAAGCGGCGGCCATCGGATAGGAATAGTCGTTCACAATGGTGGACGGCACGTTGTTTTTCAGTCCGACGACCCGCGAAAAGCGCGTGGCGGCCGAGACGGCCGAGTCCAGGTTCAGGGCGCGGAAGACCGGCCAGAGGCTGTAATAGCCCATGTCGGCAATCGACCCGCCTCCAAATTCGTACCAGCCGCGGAAACAGCAGTGCGTGTATTCAAAATGATAGTCGCGCATCTCGGCAGGCCCCAGCCAGAGGTCCCAGTTCAGCCCTTCGGGTACGGGTTCCTTTCCGGCGGGAATCACCGGATACTGCGGCCACACCGGGCGGTTGCTCCAGTTGTGTATTTCCCGCAACCGGCCTATCGCGCCCGCTTCAATCCATTTTTTGATCTGATCGATGTATTTCCCGTCGCCCATGGAATTGTATGCCAGCATGTAAGTCGAAAACGGGGAGGCTTTGGCCGTATCGACCACTTTCATTGCTTCGGCCATTTTGTTGCCCAGCGGCTTGTGCATGATGACGTGCTTCCCTCTTTTCAGGCAGTCGATGGCCTGGAAAGCATGGTGGTGATCGGGCGACATGATTTTGACGGCGTCCACGTCCTTCAGCGTTTCCAGCAGTTCGCGGCAGTCTTCGGCAGCGGCCACCGTGCCTTTATATCCGGGACGGTTCTTGCGGTAGTATGTTTCTATCACTTCCTTCATAATGTTGCGTCCTCCGGGGATGCCTTTGATGCCCTCTTTCCATGCCGGCTCGTCCATCAGTTTGCGCAGGCTGTTGCGCAGGCCGTATTCGCTCCAGTGGACATAGTTATAGCTTTCCCGGTTCGGGTCGGCCACGCCCACGATGTCGATGACCGGCGATTTCAGCAGTGTGCCCAGTTCCTCAAGACCCTGCGAGCCGCAGCCGATGTGCAGCAGGCGGATTCGGTCGCTCGGCGCAACCTGTCCCTGTTTCCCTGCGGCAAATACATGGGACGGAATCACCGTGAAAGCCCCGATTGCCGCCGCACCGGTCGAGAGAAAACTCCGCCGGTTCATTTTTGTTGTACTCTTTGTTTCTTTTTCCATATTCAATCCATTAATTTACGTGGTTATTTTTTGTAAAACCGCACCCAGTCTATCTTCATTTCCACAGGCAAGTCCTCCGGATTCACCTTTCCAACCCACGAGCCACCCAGTTGCATGTCCAGCAACAGGTAATACTCGCGGTCGAAGGGGAATTGTCCTTCCTTATCCGTTTCTATCCGTGGATACGTGAATGTATGTATTCCGTTGATAAAGAAAGACAGACTGTCTTCATGCAGCTCCACTGCATATACATTATAGCCGTCCGGATTGATCCTGCCGGTAGCGCCTTGGGGCGGTTCCTTGATTTTCAGCACATGCGTATAATGGGAATGAACCGTTTGATGGGCTATATCCTCACCGTTCAGCCGCTCCATGATATCAATCTCGCCGGTGGCAGGCCAGGCACTGTTGTCAAACGGCAACAGCCAGAAAGCAGGCCATGCGCCTGTAGCCGCACCCAGTTTTGCCCGTATTTCGAGCCGGCCGCGACCAAAGCCCACCTTGTCCTTCGTATAGAGGCCTCCCGTAAGATATGTCGCCGTGTCCGCGGGCAGGTATTCATTGCGCAAGCCGCGCAAAACCAACTGTCCGCCGGTCACCTGATAGCACGAATCATAGTCGGACATGTAATTGTTCCAGTCCCAGATGCCCCGCGGAATCTTGCTCCAGCGGGAAACGTCGACTGTATTGCCGTCAAAATTTTCTTCCCAGACCAGTCGCCACTCGACAGCCGGCGATTCACTCTGCGCAATGCCCGGCAGCACCATCATGCCGGATAAAAGAGAAATAGCTAAAAACCTTTTCATAATGAGTCTCATGATGTTTGTTGTAACCAATTTTCCGCTCACGTCGCAAAGTTAGCATTTTTTGTTTGAAACGCAATACTGTATATAGTATAACCTTGTATATGAAACCGAAAATTCTTCATTGAACTTAATTCATATCGGCACAGCATTGACGGACAGCCGCAGATACGGCGTCACCTTGATATTCAGATTCGTTGTGCCGGATATTTTTTTTGAACTGGAAATCGATGCAGTCAAATGCACCCCATCTGTCTGTGCTTTGGTTAAAAATTGAATATTCAAAAACGGAGTAACGGATATTCGTTACCTTTGCGTTCAAATTTTCATAACAGATGACAATAATGAAAACGAAGATATGCCTTTTGATAATGGTATTAAGCGCTGTTTTCGTTTCCTCGTGCAACGACAACGTGAGGTCGTATGCGGAAATGAAACGGGATGAACAAAGGGCGATTGACCGCCTGATCGCTACCGAAGGGTTTGAGATACTGAAAAAATATCCGGCAGACAGCGTTTTTGGCGAAAAGCAGTTTGTGGTGCTGGATAACGGCGTTTACCTGAATGTGATCGATTCCGGAAACGGAAACCGGGCGAAACTTTACAGCACAACGATTCTGATGCGCTGTAGCGGACGGTATATTTTTGAAGCGGATACGGGTTCGTTTTCCATCTTCTACAACAGCACTTTTCCCATCGAATTTATCTATGGCTATGCATCGAATGTCATTGCCCTGGCTGCCACGTCGAGCGGTTCGGCCGAATGGTATCTTCTAAGCCTGGGCCTGGAGTCCATACTGGGATATGTAGGCGAAAATGCCGAGGTTAAACTGATTGTTCCCTTTGAATACGGCAGTACGTATCAAAAGGAGAACAGCCGCGGCGCACCGCTTTATTTTGACAGGGTCAAATTCATGTTCTACTGAGTTATCACTGAATTTCAAACCGTCCGGTTTTCCACTGATACACGAGCGGTTCGGCTTTCAGGAAAGGCGTCACTTTCCCGCGGTCTTCTTCGCTCAGGTATTCGGGCGTCGTGTACTCGGCCGTCATAACGGCGTCTTCGGCACGCAGACGGTAGCGTATCAAATCCATATCCATGCGGGAAAGCGCATCCAGAAAGGCTTCGCTTTGCCGGTCGGCATCTTCCCGGATGAACCGGTCGGCCGTTACGGGCGTCCAGATATCGGAGGCGTCCAGCCGACTCCAGTCCGTCGAGTAGAAGGCGACGCGGCTGTCGGCTACCGGTGCGCTCACGGTCGTCACGACGCAGATAATGTGCGTCCGGTTAATCAGCGGCAGGAGTTTCATCTCCACCACGCTCCGTTCGGACGACTGCAGGAACAGGTAATCCGACGTCAGCTGCACCAGCGTCGAACGTCCCTTCATCGTGTTGTCCAGCGTGGCCGGTTTGCCCGCGCGATACAGTTCCACCAGGTCCTTCCGCCAGGCATCTTCCAGTTGCAGGATAGATTCGTTCGGCATACTGATGAAAAACGTCGCCATGTCCTGCGCCTTCACGGCAACCGGCCATGCCGAAACATAAAAAACAAGCAAGAATAAATATTTCATATACATTAAAATACAGTTGAAAGCCGGAATGCTTGTCATTCCGGCCTCAAATATAGAAAAATCATTCCTGACAGCGCCGAAAACGGGTCGAATTCTTTGCGGTTTATGTTTTTTTATATAAGATGCGGGATAAAAACAGGGGTTGAAACTTCAGTGGAGGACAGGTAAGAACACACTGTCGGGATAGACGACGTCGATCAGCGCAAGCCCTTTGGCCGGCGCGGAAGAACCGGCCAGCGAGCGGTTGCCGGCCTCAATCAGGCGGCGAAAATCGGCTGCCGTACGCTTTCCCCGCCCCACTTCAAAGAGCGTGCCGACAATCGCGCGTACCATGTTCCGCAAGAAACGGTCGGCACGAATCGTAAACACCCGGCGTTCTCCATCCCGTTCCCAGGCGGCATGGGAAACGCGGCAAAGATTCGTCCCGACATCGGTATGCAACTTGCTGAAACTCGTAAAATCCCTTGCTTCCAGCAGAGCCAGGCAGGCTTCGTTCATCCGCCCGAAATCCATCCCTTTCAGCGACATGCGGCATACCCATTCCTGTTCGAACGGGCTTTTCCGGTCGGAAATCACATATTGATAGGTGCGTGAAAGCGCGTCGAAACGGGCGTGTGCATCCGGCCTGACCGGCGCCATACGGTCGATGGCAATGTCCTTTGGCAGCAAACGGTTGAGTTTTTCGGTCAGCAGCGGCAAATCCGCTATCGGTTCTTCCCGGTCGAAATGAGCTACCATGCAGCGGGCATGAACGCCGGCATCCGTCCGTCCGGCGCCCGTCACCGGCGACGGCTGCCGCAAAATCGTCGCCAGCGCCGTCTCGAGGCACTGCTGCACGCTGACGCCGTTCGGCTGATTCTGCCATCCGCAGTAATGCGTTCCGCTGTAGGCCAAATAGATGAAATAGCGGTTCATTCTTCCGTCGTAGTCTTCAGCAAATCCGGTCGCAGCCGCTCGGTACGTTCCTGCGCCTGCCGGAACCGCCATTCCTGTATGTTGCGTTCGTGTCCGGAAAGCAGAATGTCGGGCACTTTCCAGCCGTTGTATTCGGCCGGTCGTGTGTAGACCGGCGGCGCCAGCAGTCCATCCTGGAAGGAATCGGAAAGGGCGCTCTGTTCGTCGCCTATCACGCCGGGAATCAGGCGCACGACGGCATCGGCGATGACTGCCGCCGCCAGTTCACCGCCTGTCAGCACATAGTCGCCCACGGATATTTCGCGCGTAATCAGGTGTTCGCGGATGCGGTAGTCGATGCCCTTGTAGTGTCCGCAAAGGATGATCACGTTCTGCAGCAGGGAAAGGCGGTTGGCCATCGGCTGGTCAAAACGTTCCCCGTCGGGCGAAGTGTAGATGATTTCGTCGTAGTGGCGTTCGGCCTTGAGCGCCGCCATCGCCCGGTCGACCGGCTCAATCTGCATCACCATCCCGGCCTCGCCGCCAAAGGGATAGTCATCCACGCGCCGCCACCTGTTAGCCGTGTAGTCGCGCAGGTTGTGCAGGTGAATCTCCGCCAGTCCCCTGTCCCGCGCCCGCCCGAGGATGGAGCAGTTCACGCAGCCCTCGATCATTTCGGGCAATACCGTCAGTATATCTATCCGTATCATTTCATTCCCCTTCCAATCATTTAACGATGTTAATGAATAATCGACGATGTGGCGTCGTCCGCTTCGGAAAACAGCCGGGATGTGACTGCCACACCCGGGTTTACGAGACACAAAAGTATGGAAGTTTTATTACATAACCAAACGGAGAATACCTTTGCGCTTTACGAACTTTAAATTATCATGTAATTTTAAAGTGGCGCTTTAAATTGTCATGTAATTTTGAAATTAAGAGTATGAAATGTCCGCATGTGTCGATACGGAGCGGCGGTATGGCCGGCGACTACTGTATGGAGCAGCTATTAAGATCGTCCCAGTTCAATCACTTCGAGGTCTTTGACTGCGGCGCCGTCGATGATGAAACGGACGAGCGTACGTACCTGATGAAAGCCGCTTTTGCCGGCCGCACCGGGATTGATGAACAGACAGTGGAGGCGCGAATCGAACATCACTTTCAGGATGTGCGAATGGCCGGCGACGAAAATATCCGGTTTGGTATCGAACAGTTCGGCGCGGATGGATGCGTCATAACGTCCCGGGTAACCGCCGACATGCGTCATCATCACCCGCCGGTCTTCCACCGTGAAACGGGCGGTTTTCGGATAGCGAAGCCGCAACGCCTGTCCGTCGATGTTCCCGTAGACCGCCCGCAGCGGCTTGAGTGCGCTCAACCGGTCGGCGACTATCTCCGAGCCGATATCGCCGGCGTGCCAAATCTCGTCGCAGCCGCTGAAATATTCGCCGTATTTGTCGTCCCACCAGGCGTGTGTGTCCGAAAGAATGCCGATTTTTGTCATGCCGGTTTTTTTATTCCGCAAAAGTAGCTATATTTACGCACTTTTGACTGGAATAATGGAGAAAACGCCATATACCTATTTCAAACGCGATGTGAGTTGGCTGTCGTTCAACTATCGCGTGTTGCTGGAGGCGGAAGACAGGACGTCTCCGGTCTATGAGCGACTGCATTTCCTTTCCATCTATGCTTCCAATCTGGAAGAATTTTACGAAATACGGGTGGCGGAGCATCGCGGTGCGATCATGCGCGGAAACTATGCGGCCGAGAGCGTCGACGTTATTGAATCCACGCTGGAAGTAATCACGGCGGAAGTAAACCGTCAGCAGCAGGCCTTCTACCGCCTCTTTCATGAAGACGTGCTGCCGGAACTGCGTCGCCAGGGGATTTACCTGTATCAGGAGGCCAAACCGAAACCGTTTCACGAGGAGTTTGTGCGAAATTATTTCGAGGAGGAAGTATTTCCATTCCTCTCGCCGGTAGCCATCGAGGCGGGTATCCGCACGTTTATCCGTGACCGCCGGCTCTATCTGGTCGTTCGCATGAGGAAAAAAACAACCCTGGAACCGCATTACGCGCTGATAAAGATTCCGTATGCCAAAGTGCCCCGGTTCGTGCCGCTGCCGACGCACGGAGAGGTATATTATTATATGTTTATCGACGACATCATACGGGTGAATCTGCCTCACGTTTTTCCGGGATATGAAATTACCGGATGTTACAGCATCAAGATTTCGCGTGATGCGGATATTTACCTGGAAGAGGAGAATCCGGAAGACATGCTTCAGACCATCCGCCGAAAAGTGGAGAAACGAAAAATCGGAGCGCTGAGCCGTTTCATGTATGACCATGCGATGCCGTCCGATTTTCTGGCGACGGTATGCAGGGCGTTCGGCATAGCGGATGAAGACCTGGTGCTGGGCGGGCGTTACATGAATTTGCAGGACCTGAGCAAATTTCCCAATCCGAAAGGTAACATGCTGACACAAACGGTTCCGCCGCCGATGCGTGTACCCTGCCTGGACCGGATGGCGTCGGTTTTCCGGGCGGTGGAAAAGCGCGACGTCCTGCTGCATTTCCCCTACCAGTCATTCGACTACCTGATCGATTTCCTGACGGAAGCGGCGTTGGACCCGGAAGTGGAAGCGATCAAGATTACGCAGTATCGCGTGGCTGAAAATTCCGCCGTGATAAACACGCTGATCAGGGCTGCCGAGAACGGGAAACAGGTGACGGTCTTTGTCGAACTGAAAGCCCGTTTCGACGAGGAAAACAACATGTCCACGGCCGAACAGATGAAACAGGCGGGAATTAAAATCATATACAGCATTCCGGGACTGAAGGTACATGCAAAGGTGGCGGTGATACTCCGCAAGGCGGGACAGCCCGATTTTGCATATCTGAGTACCGGCAATTTCAATGAGAAGACGGCGAAAATCTATTCGGACATGGCGCTGCTGACGTGCAACAAAGCCATTATTGCCGAAGTCCGGCAGGTATTTTCCGTGCTGGAAGGCGAACCGCTAAAACCTCAATTTCGTCATTTACTGGTCTCCCGTTTCAACATGATACCGGGACTGGTGCAGATGATCCGGCGGGAAATCGACCAGGTGAAAGCCGGCGGGAAAGGATACATTATTTTAAAGATGAACGGGCTGCATGACGAACGGATGATCGACGAACTGTACCGCGCCTCGGAAAGCGGCGTGGAGATTGACCTGATTGTGCGCGGCATCTGCTGTCTGGTGCCGCATCAGCCGTACAGCCGCCATATCCGCATCACCCGCATTGTAGACATGTATCTCGAACATGCGCGGGTCTGGTATTTCTACAACGGCGGCGCGGAGGAGATCTACCTTTCGTCGGCCGACTGGATGAACCGCAATCTGCACCGTCGCATCGAAACGGCGTTTCCCATCCTTGAACAGGACATCAAGCAGGAAATTCTGGAAATCCTGCAAATCCAGTTGCGTGACAACGTAAAAGCCTGTTTTATTGACGAACAGTTGCACAATGTCTTCAAGCGCAGTCTGGCAACCGGGCAATCGCCCGTACGCGCCCAGGAAGCTATCTACGAATATATCCGGAAACGGGATGAGGCTTTGCGGTAAAGGGGTGCATCTCCAATGGCCGCGATTGAACGCCTGTCGGAGTTCCGGAACAGAGAGCGCATTGGCTCACCCCGAGCTGCATTCGCTACGCTCACTGGCGCGGGGATGGCGTATCTGCATGATATAGAGATTGTTGATGTATGACGATAAGGTCTGCCCGTTTTTTTATATTTATTTAACGCGATAATTCATTTTTTATTCCGGATAATAAATACCTTTGCTCCGGACTAAAAAATTACAACCCGATGCCAAACAATATGAATCAAAAACGTTACCAAACGTTTGGATATATTAAGGGGGGAGGGGGTAATTCCCCCTTTCTCAGCGATTCAGAGCGAAACTTCGCCCTTCAGATTCGTTATGCGCATCCGGATTCACCAATTACTTTTTTCTCCCGTACCGGATTTTACGCACCGGGGCCTAACGTTGGCATCGCGTGTGCCGGGACGTCGGGCGCCAACTGCCGGGCGCATGTTGCCGGTCATCGGGCGCAGGGCGCCGATCATCGGGCGCAGGGCGCCGATCATCGGGCGCATGCTGCCGATCATTGGGCGCATGCTGCCGATCATTGGGCGCATGCTGCCGGTCATTGGGCGCATGCTGCCGGTCATTGGGCGCATGCTGCCGATCATTGGGCGCATGCTGCCGGTCATTGGGCGCATGCTGCCGATCATTGGGCGCAGGGCGCCAATCATCGGGCGCAGGGCGCCAATAAGTGTATATTCATCTATCTAAATAAATAACAAACGACTTTATTTCAACAATTTA
>JAISWC010000226.1 GCA_031271245.1 Tannerella sp.
GACGTGTTTTTTTCCGTGTAGATGAACACCTCTTCGGCTGCGCCGACCGCGCCGGACATGCGGCTGAGCGTGAGCCACGGCGCCGTGCCGGGCGCGCCGCTTGCATCGGTAATCCGTTCGATTTCCCATCCGGCGGGCACGGTCGACAGGATCGTCAGTTTGTTGTCCGTGCCTGCCACGCTGTAAGCATCGCCCGGCAGGGTCACCCGGGAGGCCGATACGCCCAGCATGTATTTCCCGTCGAAAACGACGTTGTTCATGCCCTTTTCCGTCCACTGGAGGAGAAGGGTGTTCATGTTGGCCGAGGGCAGGCTCAGCGCTGTCGCGGGCGAAGCATAGCCGCTGTTGCTCACCGCTACGACCTTGATCAGGTAGTAACTGTTTCGCAGCAGGGGAAGGAAAACGGGCTGTTCGTTCTCCCGTCCGGCAAAGTCGACCTTGTAGTAGGTCGTGGCGCCGCCGCGGTAGCTTCCGCCGATGACCAGGCAGGTATTGCCTGCCGGCGTCGCCTCGGAGCCTGCCGGCGCTTCGAAGGCATATATGATCCGTTCACACCCGGTGGTAGTCAGGCCGTCGCCGGCGTCGAACACGAGGGGCGTGGAAACGGTACCGTAACCGCCTGCGACGGAGGGCTGCGTGGGCGCGACGGCCAGGTTGCCGGCCGGCCAGGAGGTCAGGTCGGGCACCAGTGCGCCCTGTGAGCTGTAGTTGTACAGCCGTATGTCGGTGAGGGTGAAGTCGCCGGCTGCCGAAGACGCTATTTCCACGTCAATTTTGGCTACCATGCGTATCATCTCGATGTCGCTGTTATTGCTGAGGCCGGCTGTGGTGCTGACCGTCAGCCGGTCTGTCCGCCCCCACATGGGAATGGCTCTGCCGTTCCATTTGCCGGCGCCGATCTCCACCAGTGCGCCGAGCACGTCTTCCTTGGCGTCGCCGAGGGTTATGTTACTGTTGTCGATGATAGTCTGTGCGTTGGCCAGTACGACGACGTCGTATGTGCCGGTTGGAATCTGCACGTCAAATGAAATCGTTTGCATGGACAAACCTTCCCGGATATTGTTCCCGTTCACGCCGAAACAGTAGGTCAGGAGTCCGTTTGCCTCTTTGAACATTAGTAAACGTACAGTATGGATGGCATTTTCATCTGCTTCGCTCAGGGCTGCACGTGTTTGCATCTGCCGCGAGGGGAGCATAAGCGAAAAACTTACCCTGGCTTCGCGCTCCACGGGACGGTCGTCAACTATCGCCTGTTCGTCCGAAATACAGGCTGTCAGGGGAAGGAAGAAAATGCAGAAAAGCAGGATCATTCGTGTCATATCTGTCTGTATATATTTAATATTCATTTTGTCTGTTACTTTAAAGATGGTACCGGAACTTGAAAATCAGAACGCCTCCTCCGGTGTGAGGCGTTCTGAGGGTGGACAGCTTATTACTCCTGTCCGAAGATAACCTCGGTATCCTTTACCTGCCAGTCGACCAGCGACACTTCTACCGCTACTTCTATCGGTTTCATTTCGGGGTCGGGCTGGATGTTGGACTGCGCAAACAGGATGTTGTCGATTAAATACACCTTTCCCGGTTCCAGATAGTCGACCTTGTTGAGGCCGACTTTCAGTCCGCTGATGGTGAGATACCAGACGTCGTTGTAGTTGACGCCGCTTGTCGTAGTGATACCACTCAGGCGGATGACGATGTGCGGCGCTGAGGCGGCAGTGGCAAACGTCTTCGGAGCAAGCAGGTTGTAGGCCCAGGCATCGCCTGCGGAAGGTTTGTACGAACGGCCTGCGTCGGAAGTGGTTCCCAGGCCGACGCCTAACCCGGTTTCATAGTCGAACAGGTATCCATTTTCTGCGGTAGGATAGGCCAAACTGTTGAGCGCGAAGTCACCTTCCTGCTCGTGGTTCACTGCAACGTTCGGTGCATAGCCGTCCAGCTGAATCTCGTCATAGTAGTTGTTGATGAAAATCCCGTCTACGCGGAACGAAGTAATGTCGCTGCCTATCGCCGATTCTATCTTTTTGATTTCGATGCGCGCCACGACGGGAGCCAGTTCAAATCTGGCCACCAACTTCTGGTTCTCCGGGACAATTGTACTCCCGCCAAACAGTGTGACGTTGGTGATGTCGTGCTGCGAGGCATACCCTACCAGTTTCCCTTTCAGGGTTGTCAGGCTTTCTCCCGTCACCGGGGCGCTTATGTTCCCCGGCAGGTTGCCGATCACCCAGGCCGATTTCGAGTGTCCCGGAACGTCCGTAATGTCTGCACCGTCTGGCTGCGTGAGCAGGCTGATGTCCACCTGCGTGTCATTTTGGACACCCAATCCGGTGGTTATTTCCATTACTTTCGTGATGTTGTTCTCATCCGAAACAAAGAGCAGAAAACCGCCATTAAATGTTACCGCGCCGTTTGACATGGAATTTCCCTCCGCACGTGTGGAAGGCGAACTGCTTCCAATCTTCAGGTTCACGCTTTTCAAATCGCTTTTACCGGCGTTACCGCCATTGAGGGAGCCATTCGCATCCCCGCTTACAAACTCTTCCGTGGCACAGCTGGCCAGTCCGATAATTGCTGCCAGTGCAGCTACAGTCATTCTTTTTACTTTTCTCATTTTTAAATTTCCTTTCATTTGAATTGATAATTAAATTGCATTAAAAAACTTGTTGTAATATTATTATGTATACTTGGAACTTTTCAGTTTCCCGTCTTCGGGAGGTCGTTCTTAATTCCGGTGCAAAGGTACGGCGCTTTTTTACCGTGATTATTTGCAAAAAGGATATGCGTATTGTCAATTTTTCCATTTCATGCAAAAAAGGGAAAATTACCGGCGCACGAGCCGCATTATCCCAAATTGTCCATTAAAAAGAAGGTTGAGAGCACCCACCGTTTAATCCCTAACTCCGCAAAAGCTAGGTGGCTATTTCCTGTAAAATATTA
>JAISWC010000234.1 GCA_031271245.1 Tannerella sp.
CTTGTCGACCGTCACGGTGAACGGTGTTTCGAGCATGGAAGTATTGTGCGTCACCTGCATGTCCAGTTCCAGTTCGACACAGCGTTCCTCCGTAATGGGAGCGCACAACACGCCGCGACCGTGCGTCATCATGAAGTTCACCTTTTCCGGTGTAATCTTCTCGGCGGCAATGATGAAGTCGCCTTCATTTTCGCGATCTTCATCGTCCACCACAATCAGGAATTTTCCCTCCCGAAAATCCTCGATCGCTTCTTCTATCGTATTCAGTTTTTCCATACTAAAAACCCTGTGTTTTGTGCGTAAAAAAGTAGTTAGTAGTCGGCAGTTGATAGTTGGTAGGGTGGCTGTCCGGAGATTTCCGCTGCTACCGTTTACCGGCAGTATACTTTATCCGCGAGCTGCCCTCTACTGTTCTACCAACAACTAACTGCTAACTACCAGCTACCTGAATAAAAACAGTACCCGGCGGTTTTTTAAAAAAACACAGCCGGGTCTGTTTTCCCAATCATTTTACAGCACATCAATTAATAAAAAAAGACTCGATAGGTCCGACAGGGCCTTCTTTTCCATGTTCATTGGAATAGCGGACATACACATTGGCCTGTTTTCCCAGGTCGGACGAATTGAATTGTATAATATGGCGCGCATTCGACGAGAAATCCAGTTTCTTGTACGCTTCTACCGATTCGGGTGTGATGCCGGTTTCGGAGATGGCCAGGTAGAGATAACTGCCGGTGGCATGGAGCGGGAGTTTGCGTTTCTTGTTTTCTTCGTCGATGACGGTTGCTTCATACAGAAATGCACCCAGACGCTTTATGCTCACGATTCCGGTATCGGTCGGCACGGAGGCCGGTGTACGTATACCGTCGCGCGGCGTAATGCCGAAAACGGCCAGATCAGCAGTGCTGATTGCCGTGTTGTAGCGGATATTTTCGTTCAGAAAATGCCGCCATTCTTTCTCAAGCACATCACGGGCTTCGTCGCGTGCTTCGCGGTTGCCCCTTGTTGCCGTATCAGGATCGGCAGCAAGCGCCTCTTTGGCAATGTAATCATTGTAAAGAGGGGTGATGACACCTAATTTCGCTTGTGAAATACCCCAGTTCGCCATATTTTGAACTACCTTCTGATAGGCGATCTTCATGTATTCCGTAAATGCCCGAATCGTTCGGGGAATAGCATCCTTCTTCATCATTTTCAAATTTAATCATTTAACTTCCAGTTCATTATATCTAATTTTTAAATCGCAATCATGCTTTTCGACCTTCTGTCACGAAGTTTCCGGGAAACTTCCCGCACTTTTCGGAACATCTTCCGGGGTTTCCGGAACATCTTCCACATTCTTCGGAACACCTTCCGGAGTTTTCGGAACATCTTCCGCGTTTTCCGGGAACCCTCCTGATGTTCCGGAACATCTTCCGGAGACTTCGGAACATCTTCCACAAACCCCGGAATACCTTCCGCAACCTTCGGAACATCTTCCACAAACCCCGGAACATCTTCCGAAAACTCCGGGAAATGTTCCGGAAATTCCGGGAAATGTTCCGGAAACCTTCCCGACAAACTGTGATACTCCGCAAAGTTTCCCCCTCGAAAGTTTCTGTGGAACGCTGTGTCTTCACTGGGTTGCTCGGTGTAATTCAGTTTTTTACACGGAGTTTCACGGAGAAGACTCAGAGCGACATCGAGAGACACGGAAAAAGTATCCGCCTGCCGGCTACTGTCGCCCATGCATAAAATAATGCCGTGCGCAGTAGAACGCTCAAAAAAAGAATCTGATGGTTCCGCCGAAATCTGCAGCGAATATAATGCTTTTTTTATCGAACAAAATACATTTTGCCCGAAAAAAAAATTTCAGTTTTCTTTAGTCTGCTGACTGTAAATCATTTATCTGTTATATCCATCAGTTCGTCGCAGACCTGGCAAATGCTTCGAATGTCGGCCAGCAGGAATTTGCGCCGATAGACGATAACCAGGTAGATGGGCAACCCGACGGGGAAAAACCATCCGATCAGGACACCCGTTTGCCCGGTGACGTTTGTCCACCGGAAGGAATTGATGACGGGGAAATCCATCAGTTTGTTCAACACCAGATTCCGGTCGGAATTGCTGCCTTCCTCCACGAGTTGCTCCAGCGCGGCGGCGATACGTGCGGCCTCGTCGTCCTTCCCGCCGCGTTTCCAGAACGTGAGGTAGGGTATCCAGCGCCTGTTGGCGGCCAGCCAGCTTTCGCACAGCTGTTTCAGTTCCGCTGTATGACGGCGGAACAGGGCGTTGTCCAGCTGAAACATGATGACTTCCTTCTTTTCAATCTTCCGGCTGATGCGTATGCCCATCCACTTCTTGAACCCGTCGATGTAGGTATCGGCATTCAGGATGACGGAATCGTTTACAGCCTTGTATGTGAGGAAAATCCCCAGCGGGAGCAGTACGGCCGAACTGAGCCACATGCCTTCCCAGGGCGTCCACATGCCGTTGCTGGCCATCTTGAAGCCGATGTTGTCGATGATGTAGTAGAAGATGAAAAGGAAGACGGAAATCACGGTCGGCATACCCAGTCCGCCTTTGCGGATGATCGCTCCCAGCGGCGCCCCGATAAAGAAAAAAACCAGGCAGGCGAACGAGAGCGTAAATTTTTTGTGCATTTCCGTGTGGTGCCGGCGCATTTCCTTTTCTTCGGCAGCCAGGAGGGTCGATTTGAAGACATATTCGCTTTTCATGTTTTCGAACGCCGATTTGGCCCGGGTGAGGAGCGCGAGGCGGGCGCCGGCCGCTTTCGAGCGGTAGATTTCGTCGAAGTCCGGCAGCTCCTCCGCCGTTTCGCCGGCCGGCTCGCTGGCGACCGGGAAGTGCCGGTATTCGTTCAGGGTCTTTTTGTAGGACTGGTTATACAGCAGCGTCGCGTTCATCTCCTTCGCGCTGTCGAGGGAGAGGGTCATGGAGTCGATGGATCGGCGCAGGTCGGCCAGGTCTTTCCCGATGTAGCGGTTTTGCATGAGCGATTCGTCGACCCGGTTGAAGTTGGCGTCAAATTTGATGAGTATTTCCTTCGTCTTGAACGTTTCTTTCCGGTAGGGCACCGGCTCGTTCGATTTCACGTTCCGTTCCCGGCTCTTCTGGCTGTTCAGGTTTTCGAACGCCTCGCCGCTGTACATCGAAAGAATCAGGTACAGTTTGTTGGTCGCCATTTTCAGCCGTCCGGAATCGGCCACGATGACCCGTGCTTTGTTGAATCCTTCGGAATGGTCGTAAATCATCAGGTTTCTCAGCAGGCCGTCGCTTTCTTTTGTCTCCACATAAATATTATAGCCTTCGACTTCACTTGAGAACGTTTTTTCGGGGATGTCCAGTTCGGGCGATTTCTGGCGCATGGAGTACAGCAGCGTCCACATCTTCACCTGCGAAGGCGGAATGATGTTGTTCTGGAAATAGAAGGCGCCCACCGCCACGAAACACAGCACGACAATCAGCGGCTTCATGATGCGGAAGAGCGAAATGCCCGCCGCCTTCATGGCCAGCAGTTCGAACTGTTCCCCCAGGCTCCCGAACGTCATCAGCGAAGCCAGCAGCACGGAGAGCGGCAGCGCCATCGGCACGAGCGAGAGCGCCGCATACGAAAGCATTTCGGCCAGCACGCTCAGTTCGATTCCCTTCCCCACCATGTCGTCGATGTATTTCCACAGAAACTGCATGAGGATAATAAACAGACAAATGCCGAAGGTCATGATAAACAGCGGCAGGAACGTTTTCAACAGGAAAATGTACAATCGCTTTATTCGCATTTACGCCTTTTTTTGAAGTGCAAAAGTAAAGCAAAACGGATAAAACAGGACATCCGGGATGTGAAACTACATTAAAAGCCGTCGGTATCGGTACCTCCGGTCGATGATTTCCCTTGTTTCACGCCCGCATCAAATCCCCAGCGACCGTTTCAGTTCATCTACCTGCGAATCCCACAGCGCGACGGCATCGGTCTTTTCGTCCGGCACGGTAAAGTCGGTAATTTCAAGTGTCGTAGCGCCGGTCAGTTCGATGTCGTGAATCCTGAATTCAAAATAAGCGTGTTTGTCTTCATCGTTCAGCCAGCGGTAACGGACGGCTACTTCCGGCCGGGTGAAAACAATTTCCGCTTCTTCATCCGTCTTGTTCCAGATAAAGGTGCATTTGTTGCTGCTGATTTTGACTTCGTCGGCAAACCATGCGGACAGCCCCATCGGTGTCGTCAAATGATTCCACAGGCTGTGGTTGGACACCTTGTCGAAAACGTATTCGATATGAAATTTCTCTTTTCTCATCATTTCAATGTTGGCAATAAACTTTTCGCGGAGCAAGGTACAGAAAAAAAATGAAAAGAAACGGGGAAAATTGATTTTTTTTTTTCGGACACGTATTTTTTTTGTACATTTGCGTCCGATAACGATAACGAGGAGAGATGAAGAGGGGACGAATAGTCCCCCTTCTTTTTATGGACATGATTGAAAAAGAGCGAATCATACGTTTGGCGGAGACGCATTTGGCGACATCGGAATGCTACCTTGTCGAGGTCTCGGTGGAAGCGGATAACCGAATTGTGGTGGAAATAGATCACGACACGGCTGTCGGCATCGACGACTGTGTGGCGCTGAGTCGCTACCTCGAGGAGCGGCTGGATCGCGATGCGGAAGATTTCGAACTGGAAGTAGGTTCGACCGGTATTTCCGCACCGTTTAAACTCGTTCGCCAGTATGTAAAAAACCGGGGAAACGAGGTGGAAATGCTGCTTGCGAACGGGGAAAAACGAACCGGCACGCTTCAGGCAGCAGACGGACAGGGTGTGACCCTCGCCGTGGCAAGGGAAGTTAAGCCCGAAGGGGCGAAACGAAAAATGAAAGTCTTTGACGAACAGAGATATGCATACAGTGAAATAAAATATACAAAAAACAGAGTAAGATTCAAGTAAAGTTATGGCGAAGAGAGAAAAAACAATCAGTATGATTGATACACTGGCGGAGTTTAAGGAGTTGAAGAACATTGACAAGGATACAATGATCAATGTACTGGAAGAATCATTCCGGAGCGTGATAGCCAGAATGTTTGGGACAGACGAGAACTATGATGTCATTATCAATCCCGAGAAAGGTGATTTTGAAATCTGGCGCAACCGTATCGTCGTGGAAGACGGCCGGGTGGAAGACTCGAACCTGCAAATTTCCATCAGCGAAGCGCAAGAGATAGACCCTGACTGCGAAGTGGGTGAAGAAGTAACGGACGAAGTGCATTTTGCAAATTTCGGACGCCGTGCCATCCTGAATCTGCGTCAGACACTGTCCGCCAAAATCCTGGAGCTTCAGAAAGACAATCTGTTCGCAAAGTACAAGGGACTGATCGGTTCCATCGTGATAGCCGATGTGTATCAGGTATGGAAAAAGGAAGTCCTGCTGCTGGACGACAGGGGCAACGAGCTGCTCCTGCCGAAAAGCGAACAGATACCCAACGATTTCTATGCAAAAGGACAGGCCATACGCGCAATCGTGCAGCGGGTGGAAATCGAAAACAACAGTACGCGAATCTACCTCTCCCGCACCGACAAGCGATTCCTCCAGCGGCTGTTCGAACTGGAAGTACCGGAAATCAACGACGGACTGATTACGATTAAGGCCATTGCCCGCGTCCCGGGCGAACGCGCCAAAATTGCGGTGGAATCTTACGACGACCGTATCGACCCCGTCGGCGCCTGTGTCGGTATGAAAGGCTCGCGCATCCGGGGCATCGTACGCGAACTTCGGAACGAAAACATCGACGTGGTCAATTATTCCACCAATACCGCCCTGTTTATCCAGCGCGCCCTGAGTCCGGCGAAAATCTCGGACATCCACCTCTACGAAGACGAACGCAAGGCCGAGGTCTCCCTGCGTCCCGAAGAGGTGTCGCTGGCCATCGGGAAAGGCGGGTTGAACATCAAGTTGGCGTGCATGTTGACGGATTATACGATTGACGTCTTCCGCGATATTGACGCCCTGTATGAAGAAGATATTTTTCTGGACGAATTTGTAGATGAAATAGATACCTGGGTCATTGATGCACTGAAGAATATCGGATGCAATACAGCCAAAGCCGTGTTGGCCATGAAGCGGGAAGAAATCGTCGAACGCGCTGATTTGGAAGAACAGACGGTCGACGAACTGTTATCCGTCCTGACCGCCGAGTTTGAAGATGAAGCGATGGACGGAACGGCAAAAGTTCCGGCAGATGAGGTTCCGGCAGAAATTCCCGAAGAAACGGAAAATACCGGCGAAACGGCTGCACCGCTACCGGACGGCGCTGTGGAGGAAGCAGCAGCAGACCGTGTCACGCCGGAGGAGGCCGTTGAAACGGAACATACGGTTGAAACGGAAAATACGGTCATTCGCGAAGAGGAAAATAAGGTTGAACCGGAAGCTGAAAATCAGGAATAAAAGAATAGTACACATTATATGCCCATAAAAATTATTAAAGTAACAAGGGACTTGAATATTGGTATCACCACGGTGGTCGATTTTCTGCGCAGCAAGGGTTATCAGGTAGAAAGTAATCCGAATGCGAAGATTACGGACGAACAGTATACCCTGCTTGTAAAGGAATTGGGAAAAGATTTGTCGCCAATGGAACAAAGGCAGTTACTTAGCAAGTTGGCTCCGCTGGAGGCTCCGCCGCCGCCGCCGCCGGTTGTCGAAAAGAAGCCGGAAGCGCCCAAAAAGCCGCAGGAAATAAAAACGGAAATCCCCGACGACATCAAACCGAAGTTTGTTACCATCGGGAAGATTGATTTGGCATCATTGGATACAAAGGCGGAAGGACCTCAACCTCATCATCATCCCCCGAAAGCCGTCGCCAGGGAGCTGGCCCGGCCGCACCGGAAGGAACCGGCAAAAGAGGTGAAACGGGAGCCTGTGAAACAGGAGAAACAGGTGAAACCGGAAAAGCCCCGGCCGCCGGTTCAGGTAGAAAAGAAAGCGCCTGTCGTACCGGAGAAAAAGGAAAAAAAGCCTTCGGTGCCGGAACCACCCGCAGTCAAACATCCGATGCCGGCGCCGCCTGTCGTGGTGAAGAAAGAAGAAGAAAAAAAGAAACCGGAACCACCCGCACCTGTTCCGCAGCCTGTCGAGCCATCCGTCAGGAAGCCGGAACCGCCGGTTCGGGTTGATGTGCCGAAAAAGCCGGAGAAGGCTGAGAAGACAGAAAAGACAGAGAAGCCTGCGCCGCCGCCTGCCCCGCCTGCGCCTGCGCCCGGGTTGAATCCGGAAAAAAAGCCGGAAGAAGAAGTGTTCCGTCTGAAAAAGACGACGCCGGAACCCAGCATCAAGGTGACGGGCAAAATAGACCTGTCGGCCATCAACCAGTCGACACGTCCGAAAAAGAAATCGAAGGAAGAGCGGCGTCGTAAAGAACGCGAAGAGCGACGCAAAGCGGCCGCAGCCAGGGCAAAAACCCAGTCCGGCGGCACCCCTGCCGGCGCCACCGCCGGTACAGCCACGGCCCCGGCTACGGCCGGCAGCAGTCCGGCGAAAAAAGATGATGCGGAAAAGAAAAAACGGAAACGCATCAAGAAAGACCGGGTGGACATCAGTGCCACGCCAGGCTCGAATTTCCGTTCCACCCGCAGCAGCACTGGCCGTAGTAGTGCCGGTCGCAGCACTGAAGAACGCAAGCCGCAACGCCGACTGCACAAGCCCGTGAAGGCGGAGGTCAGCGAGGAAGACGTACAGAAGCAGATTAAGGAAACGCTGGCGCGTCTCACCAGCAAGACGACCAAGAGCAGCAAGGGAGCCAAGTACCGCCGCGACAAGCGCGACGCCGCCGAAAAGCGGGAACAGGAACTCCAGATGCGCGAGGAACGGGAAAGCAAGGTGTTGAAGCTGACGGAATTTGTGACCGCCAACGACCTGGCCAGCATGATGGACGTATCCGTTTCGGAAGTCATTTCCACCTGCATGAGCATCGGGATGATGGTATCCATCAACCAGCGGCTGGACGCGGAGACTATCAACATTGTGGCCGACGAGTTCGGCTTCAAGACGGAATACGTCAGCGCCGAAGTGGCCGAAACCATCAGGGAAGAAGAAGACAGCCCCGAAGACTACGTGTCGCGTCCGCCGATTGTGACCGTCATGGGGCACGTCGACCACGGGAAAACCTCGCTGCTCGACAACATCCGCAACGCCAACGTGATTGCCGGCGAGGCCGGAGGCATTACGCAACACATTGGAGCTTACAACGTCAAGCTGTCGAACGGACGCCGAATCACCTTCCTCGACACGCCCGGTCACGAAGCCTTCACGGCCATGCGTGCCCGCGGCGCCAAAGTGACCGACATCGTGATCATCATCGTAGCCGCCGACGACAACGTGATGCCGCAGACCGTCGAAGCCATCAATCACGCTTCCGTAGCGGGGGTGCCCATTATCTTCGCCATTAACAAAATCGACAAGGCCGGCGCCAATCCCGAAAAAATCAAGGAAGAACTGGCCAAGATGAATTACCTGGTCGAGGACTGGGGCGGGAAATACCAGAGCCAGGAAATTTCGGCCAAGAAAGGCGTCGGCGTACAGGAACTGCTGGAGAAGGTGCTGCTTGAGGCCGACCTGCTGGAACTGAAAGCGAACCCCAACAGGCGCGCCGTCGCTTCGGTCATCGAATCGACCCTCGACAAGGGACGCGGATACGTGGCCACGGTACTGGTCAGCAACGGCACCCTGCGCCAGGGCGACATCATGCTCGCCGGCACGCATTACGGCCGCGTCAAGGCCATGTTCAACGAGCGTAACCAGCGTGTCGAAAAGGCCGGACCTTCCGAGCCGGTGCTGATTCTCGGGCTGGACGGCGCGCCGCAGGCCGGCGATACGTTCAACGTGCTGGAGAGCGAGCAGGAAGCGCGCGAAATCGCCGCCCGCCGCGAACAGTTGCAGCGCGAACTGGGTCTGCGTACCCAGAAACGCTTCGGACTGGAGGAACTGGGACGCCGCCGGGCGCTGGGCGACTTCCACGAACTGCACCTGATTGTCAAGGGCGATGTGGACGGCTCCGTAGAAGCCCTGTCCGACTCGCTGATCAAGCTCTCGACCGAAGAAATACAGGTCAACGTCATCCACAAGGCCGTCGGACAGATTTCCGAATCGGACATCGACTTGGCGGCTTCGGCCGACGCCGTCATCATCGGCTTCCAGGTGCGTCCCGCGCCCACCGCGCGCCGCCGCGCCGAAAAGGAAGGCGTGGAGATACGCCTCTATTCCGTCATCTACGACGCCATCGAGGAAGTGAAGTTGGCGATGGAGGGCATGCTTTCGCCCGAAATTAGGGAAGACATTGCCGGTAATGTGGAAGTGCTCCAGATATTCAAAATATCCAAGGTCGGCACCGTGGCCGGCTGCATAGTTAAGGAAGGTAAAATCAGGCGGACGAACAAGGTGCGCCTGATACGCGACGGCATCGTGATTCACACCGGCGAACTCGGTTCCCTGAAGCGTTTCAAGGACGAAGTGAAAGAAGTAGTGACGGGACAGGACTGCGGTATCTTCATCACGAACTACAACGACATCCAGGTGGGCGACATCATCGAAGCCTTCGACCAGATTAAGATTAAGAAAACGCTGCAATAACGGAAGGAAACGCATCCATGAACTGGTTGGATTTTGTGCTGGCGGGTCTGGCGATTGCCGGACTGGTGAAGGGATGGATCGATGGGCTGGTACGCCAGGTCGTCTCTCTGATTGCCTTTGCCGCGGCCATTTACCTGTGTTCCGGGGTAGCGGAATCCTTCCGCGGATACCTGCTGCAAAAGGGGTGGTTTGCAGAACAGAGCGTGACGGTGGCGAGCTACGTACTGGCATTCATACTCATTGCCGGCTTTATTCTGCTGGCGGGGTGGGTGATTCACCGGATGATCAGCCTGACGCCCTTCAGCCTGCTCAACCGCCTGGGCGGCGCTCTTTTCGGATTAGTCATTACTGTATTCCTCCTCAGTCTGACGCTGAATCTGCTGGACCTCCTCGACCGCCGGTCGTGCGTGATTTCACACGAAACCAAAGTCGAATCGAGCATTTATTTTTACGTTAAGGATTTTGCGCCAACCATTTGCCCCATAGAACTGTTCATTTGGAAAAATTACTGACAGC
>JAISWC010000247.1 GCA_031271245.1 Tannerella sp.
GTATTCATTTTAAAATCCATAATCTTATGAACGGGAAAAACAGGAAAATGTACAGGTTCCTTTGCACCCTGCTGCTGGCGGGCAGTGGCATCGGACAGCTGACGGCGGCGACGGCAACGAACCTGCGTTGCGAATATCTGGTCAATCCGCTGGGCATGGACGTGGCCGACCCGCGATTCACGTGGCAGCTCGACGACGACAGGCACGGAGCTGCACAAACCGCTTACCGGATTGTGGCGGGCACGGATTCGGCGGCGGTGGCGCGCGGCGACGGCGACATGTGGGACACGCAGAAGGTGGCCTCCAACCGGATACGGGCTACCTACGCCGGCAAACCCCTGATGCCCTTCACCCGCTATTTCTGGAGCGTCCGTCTCTGGGACGCGGACGGGCAGGAACTCGCGCCCCGGACGGCTTCGTTCGAGACGGGCCTGATGGAGGAGAAAAACTGGAAGGGCGCCTGGATAAGCGATGGCGAACACCTGGCGGGCAACGGTATCCACGTCAGGCCGGCGCCTTATTTCCGGAAGGAATTTCAAGCGGACAGGCGTGTCAAATCGGCGCGAGCATACATCGCCGTGGCCGGCCTGTACGAGCTTTACATCAACGGCGAACGAATCGGCGACCACCGGCTTGACCCGATGTTCACTCGCTTCGACCGGCGGAACCTGTATGTCGCCTGCGACGTCACGGCGCAGGTGCAGCAGGGGAAAAACGCCATCGGCGTACTGCTGGGCAACGGGTGGTACAACCACCAGTCCGTGGCCGTATGGTATTTCCACCGCGCACCCTGGCGCAACCGGCCGGCGTTCTGCATGGACCTGCGAATCACGTATGACGACGGTTCCGTCGAGACCGTCCGCACCGAAAGGGACTGGAAAACCAGCCTGAGTCCCGTCATCTTCAACAGCATTTACACGGCCGAACACTATGACGCCCGCCTGGAACAGCCGGGATGGAACACGGCCGGCTTCGACGATTCGAAATGGAAGGACATCGTTTACCGTTCGGCGCCTTCCCGAAACATCGTTTCGCAACTGCTGCACCCCATACGGAACGTGGAAAAGATTCCGGTGAAGACGTTCAGGAAAATAAATGAGCGAAAGTATCTTTTCGACCTGGGACAGAACATCGCCGGCGTAAGTCAGCTGCGCGTGAAGGGCGAGGCCGGCACGGAAATCCGGCTTCGTCATGCCGAAATTCTGCGTCCCGGCGACGTCCTGTACATGGACAACATCGACGAACATTACCGTCCGGTGGACGACAGCGACCCGTTCCAGACCGATATTTTCATCCTCGCAGGAAAAGGAGAGGAAACGTTCATGCCGCGCTTTAACTACAAGGGTTTCCAGTATGTGGAGGTGACATCCGACCGTCCCGTCGAGTTGACGGCCGATGCGCTGACCGGCTGGTTCATGCATAGCGACCTTCCGCCGGTCGGACATGTCGAGACGTCCAACCCGCTGATTAACCGGATTTGGTGGGCGACGAACAATTCCTATCTGTCCAACCTGTTCGGCTATCCGACCGACTGCCCGCACCGCGAGAAAAACGGCTGGACGGGCGACGCCAACCTGGCCGTCGAAATTGGACTGTACAACTTCGACGGCATCACCGTCTATGAAAAGTGGCTGGCCGACCACCGCGACGAACAGCAGCCCAACGGCGTGTTCTCGAACATCATCCCCACCAGCGGATGGGGATACGACTGGGGTAACGGACTGGACTGGACCAGCAGCATTGCCACCATCCCCTGGGCGGTTTACCGGTTCTACGGCGACAGCCGCCTGCTCGCCGACTCCTACGAAAGCATGAAGCGGTACGCAGACCATGCCACCGAAATATCGCCCTCGGGACTGACGTCGTGGGGGCTGGGCGACTGGTGCCCGTACAAGTCGCGCACGCCTCAGCAGTATACGTCGTCCATCTACTATTACCGGACGGTGTCCATTCTGGCGGAAGCTGCCCGGCTGTTCGGGAAAGACGACGATTACAGACAGTATTCCGCGCTGGCGGAGAAAATCAGGTCGGCCATCAACGGGGAATACCTGAACCGGGAAACAGGCATCTACGGCAGCGGATTCCAGACCGAACAGAGTACGGCGCTGTACTGGGGGATTGTCCCCGACGAACTGCGGCAGACGGTGGCGCAAAACCTGGCTAAGCGGGTAGTGGCCGACAACAGTCACGTGGACGTGGGCATACTGGGCTCCCGCGTCCTGCTTCCGGCGCTGAGCGAAAACGGATACGCCGACCTGGCCTATACGGTGGCCGCGCAGGAAACCTATCCCTCCTGGGGACACTGGATCGTGCACGACAGCGCCACCACGCTCTACGAACAGTGGGAAGCCATCGGCGAGAAGAAGGAAACGTCTCTCAATCACATCATGTTCGGCGCCGTCAGCATCTGGTTCTACGAAACGCTGGGCGGCATACAGGTCGACCCGGCGCATCCGGGATTCGGGAATATCCTCCTGAAGCCCTGCTTTGTGGAAGGACTTCAGTATGCCGACGTTTCGTTTCAGTCTCCCTACGGAAAGATTGTCTCCCGCTGGGAAAAAAAGCGGAAGGACGTCACTTACCGGGTCGCCGTTCCGGCCAACAGCACGGCCGACTTCACGCCGCCACCCGGCTACCGTCTGACCGCCGCCACCCTGGCCGACGGCCGGGCGGTGACGCTCTCGCGGGACGAACATCAGGCATACCGGCTGCTCTCCGGAAACTATATTTTGAAACTCGGGAAAAAATGAAATAACAGTAGTCAGTAGTTAACAGTTAGTAGCAGGGCTTTGTGTCATCAGATGACACGCTCTCTATCGACTGCCTTCTACTAACTGCTAACTACCAACTACCAACAATAGAAAATATGAAAGCGCTTGTTTTGGAAGACTACCATCGACTGGTCTATAAAGAAGTCGAAGACCCGCAGCCGGCTGCGGGCGAAGTATTAATCAGGGTGAAAGCCTGCGGCATCTGCGGAAGCGATGTGCACGGCATGGACGGCAGTACCGGACGCCGCCAGCCGCCCATCATCATGGGACATGAAGCATCGGGAGTAATCGTCGGAACCGGCGAAGGCGTCGACCGCTGGAAAGAAGGCGACCGCGTGACGTTCGACTCCACCGTGTATCCGCTCGACGACTGGTACACGCTCAAGGGACATTACAACCTGAGCGAAGGCCGCGAAGTGGTAGGCGTATCGCCGAAGGAATACAAACGCCACGGCGCATTCGCGGAATATCTGGCCGTGCCGCAGCATATCCTTTACCGGATCCCCGACAGCGTCACCTTTGAACAGGCGGCCATGGTCGAACCCGCAGCCGTGGCGGCACACGCCGTCGGACTTTCGGGCGTCAGGGCGGGCGACAGCGCCGCAGTGCTCGGCAGCGGCATGATCGGCACGTTTATCGTCAGTATGCTCAAGGCTTCGGGCGCCACGCCGGTGATTGCCGTGGATATGGACGGCGAAAAACTCAGGATGGCCGCCAAATACGGCGCCGACGTGCTCGTCAATTCCGGCAGCCAGTCCGTGGCCGACGTTATCCGTAGCCATACCAAAGGACGCGGCGCCGACATCGGCTTCGAAGCCATCGGTATCTCCGCCACCGTCAACACGCTGATCGACTCGCTGCGCAAGGCAGCCACCGCCGTGCTGGTGGGCAACGTGACGCCCGTTATCGAGTTTCCACTGCAAAAGGTAGTCACTGCCGAAATCCGCGTGCAGGGCAGTTGCGCCATCAACGGCGAATACGAAGTCATCCTCGACATGATTGCCGGCGGCGCCCTGAAAGTGGACGACATGATCTCCGCCACAGCTCCCCTGAGCGAAGGCGCCGAATGGTTCCGCAAACTCTATCACCGCGAAGGGAATCTCAACAAAGTCATTCTGATTCCGTAAGCCGTGAAAGAGAGGATAAGACTGTTTGAAGAAAAAAACGGACCCGTTACAAACTGTAACGCTTTGATAATGTGCGCGCCGGATGGCAAGATGCGATTAACCGGCGTGGCCGAATAACAGACAACCCATAATTTCAAATTCAAGACAAATGAAAGAATACAAATTAGCTATTATCGGATGCGGCAAAGTGGCGCATCTTCATGCCCGGGCCATCGGCAACCTGCCCAATGCGAGGCTGACTGCCGTATGGAGCCGCACGCCGGAATCGGCCCGGAAATTTGCCGAAACCTACGGCGTGACGGCCTGCGACGACATTGACTCCATGGTTCGCGAACACGGCATCGACTTGGTCATCGTCTGCAATCCGCATCCATTCCACCGGGAGGTCACGATACAGGCGGCGCAGGCCGGCGCAAACGTGCTGGTGGAGAAACCGCTCGCGGCCACGCTGGAAGACTGCGACGCCATGATTGACGCCTGCCGCTCGGCAGGCGTGCAACTCGGCGTGGTCAGCCAGCGCCGTTTCTACGCTCCCGTACAGCGCATCCGCAGGGCCATTGAGGCGGGAAAACTCGGCGTGCCGGCGCTGGGCACCGTCAACATGCTGGGCTGGCGCGACAAAGCCTACTACGACGCCGACCCGTGGCGCGGCACGTGGGACATGGAAGGCGGAGGCGTACTGGTCAACCAGGCGCCTCATCAGCTGGACATTCTGCTCTGGTTCATGGGCGAAGTAGACGAAGTGTACGGCCTCTGGCGCAACCTGAACCACCCGTATATCGAAGTGGAGGACACCGCCGTAGCCATTGTCAGGTTCCGTAGCGGCGGCATCGGCAACATCATCGTCAGCAATTCGGAGAAGCCCGGCATCTACGGCAAGGTACAGGTACACGGCTCCAACGGCGCCTCTGCAGGCGTGCAGACCGATGGCGGAGCGATGTTCATAGCCGGCATGTCGTCGGTACTCGAGCCGCCGGTGAACGACCTGTGGACCGTGCCCGGCGAAGAATCGCTGCTGGACGGCTGGGTGAAGGAGGACAGCGAACTGTTTAACCGGATCGACCCGACCGTTTACTACATGGAACGTCAGATCGAAGACTTCCTGCAGGCGCTGGACGAAGGTCGCGAGCCGCTCGTCACCGGCGAGTTCGGACGCCGTACGGTGGAACTCTTTACCGCCATCTACCGCTCCACGCGCGACAATGCGCCGGTGAAGTTCCCGCTGAAACCCGAATACGGCAACGACATGGACGGAAGAGTCCGGAGAATTGAGAATTGAGAATGGAGAATGATTTCGAAGCGTCCGGGACGCTTGCGGCAACGGTATTTTTCGTCCTGGGACATTTGGGACATTTGCGACTCGTGTCCCTTCTGTCCCAAAAGTCCCCAAAACGTTTGCCGCCGTTGCGGATTTGAATCTTTAAATTGACTGGATGATCAGGAATCTTGTTTTTGATATGGGTGGAGTGCTGGTGGATGTCCGGCGCGAGGAAGCCGTCCGGCAGTTTCAGGCGATTGGCGTGACGGACGCCGACCGGCTGATTGACTCTTACCATCACAGCGGTATCTTTCTGGATATCGAAAGCGGCGCCATCGACGCGGAGACGTTCTGCCGGCTGCTATGCGAACATGTCGGGAAAGACATCCCCCGCGAGGCCATCGAACGTGCCTGGAAAAGTATTATTTCCCGACCGGAAGCCCGCAAACTGGAGTATCTGCTCGAACTGCGCAAAAACTACAGGCTGTTCCTGCTGAGCAACAACAACCCCATCCTGATGGACTGGGCGCGGACACCGGACTTTTCGCCCGACGGCCATCCGATTACGTTCTATTTCGACAAA
>JAISWC010000264.1 GCA_031271245.1 Tannerella sp.
CCCGCTGTGTGGGCGGGCGCTGTTCGTTGCGGAGACTCGTCTGCTGCACGACCCGGCGTGCCAGGTCATGAAAAGCCGCGCCGGTGAGTGTTTCCGGATGCAGGGCGGACGGTTCGCCCCGGTCGCCGCTTTCGCAGATGCTTTGCACAAGCGGTATCCGCCCCAGCAGGGGGATATTCAGTTCCTTCGCCAGCTGCACGCCGCCCTCTTTGCCGAAAAGGAAATATTTGTTTCCGGGCAGTTCGGCCGGCGTAAACCAGGCCATGTTTTCAACCAGTCCGAGTACGGGAACATTGACTTTCCGGCCGGCAAACATGCTGATGGCTTTGCGAGCGTCGGCCAGGGCGACGGCCTGCGGCGTGCATACCACCACGGCGCCGGTGATGGCCAGCGTTTGCACCAGTGTCAGATGAATGTCGCTCGTTCCGGGCGGCAGGTCGATCAGGAAATAGTCCAGCGCTCCCCAGTGGGCGTCGCTGATAAGTTGCTTCAGCGCATTGACGGCCATGGCACCGCGCCACAGGACAGCGTCGTCGCGGTTGACAAAGAATCCGATGGAAAGCAGTTTCACACCGTACTTTTCCACCGGCTGAATCAGTTCCCGTTCTCCCAGCCTTTCCAGCGACGGACGCGCTTCTTCCGCCTGAAACATTTTTGGCTGCGACGGCCCGAAGATGTCGGCATCCAGCAGCCCCGTGCGGTAGCCCATGGCCGCCAGCGCCACGGCCAGATTAGCCGTCAGCGTGCTTTTCCCAACACCGCCCTTGCCCGATGCGACGGCAAGGATATTCCTTACGCCGGGCAGCAGGTCTTCCGACCCGGCGGGCGTAGCGGCCGAACGGCTCACCGCGGAGATACGTCCCCGGATATCGACCTCCGGCGAGACATACGCCAGCACGGCCGCTTCCGCCGCCTTGATCACGGAACGAATAAACGGATCGTTCGGTTTGTCGAAAAGCAGCGAAAACGACACGCGATGACCTTCAATACGGATGTTGTCGTCCACCATGCCGGCCTCCACCAGATTCCGGCCGCTGCCCGGATAACGCACCCGGGTCAGCGCATCAAGGATAAGTTTGGGATACAGATTCATATAGCCGGTTACCAGTCATCCGTACGGAAGGACGAGAGCGGCAGGTTGCCTTCTACCGTGAAGATTTCGGCGCCCGACGTGTCGTCGAAACAGTAGCGCACGGCCACCGGCTCGGTCACGTAGGGCGAAAAGAGATACACCGTATTGCCCGTCAGCGCTGCCTTTGCCGCATGGAACCGCCTGTCTTTGCCGGCGATCGCGAAATGCGATATCTCCCTGCCGTAGGATGTCAGACCCGTACTGCCCGTGTAATCGAAGGTGATGATGGCCACCCGTCCTTCCACGCTGAACGACTTGACTTCGGGGCTGCGGTAATGCATCTTCTCCATGCCGTAGGTTTTAGCCAGCGCCCAGAGCGCCATCCGTTCGCCGGCGTCTTTCTTTTTGGGCGGGTGAATGCAGTCGAGACTTTCGGCATCCATCAGCACGGCCATCCCGGTGTTCGACGTGGTGGTCAGCCCTTGGGCCTGCGCCTCGCGGAGGTAGGCCGAATTGAGGTCACCATAGCGATAGGGCGCAATCTGGCAATAGTAGAAGGGGAACTCGCCGACGCCCCACAGGTCGCGCCATTCGCGTACCATCCGGTCGAACATTTTGACATACAGTTCCGGTTCGTTGCGGTTTGATTCGCCCTGATACCAGATGGCGCCGCGGATGCCATAACCGACCAGGGGGTGCAGCATACCGTTATAAAGGACGGTTGGCGTACCGTTCTGGTTTTTAATGTCGGCATCCGAGGCCGGGACGGGCTTTTCGGGAATATCCTTCAGCGAGTTGGGCGTCATCCACGCCTCGATGCGCGAAGCGCCCCAACTGGTATGAATCAGTCCGACCGGTACGTTCAGCACCTGGTTGAGCAGGCGCCCGAAGAAGTAGCCCGTTGCCGTGAAATCGGGTGTCGTCTGGGGACCGGCTACTTCCCATGCGCCGGTGCAGTCATCCTGCGGTGCGGCACTGGAAACCTTCTGCACCGTGAAGCAGCGGATGCCCGATTGATTCGAATAGGCAATGGCTTCGGGACCGCCTTCGATGGGCTGGTTTCCATAACCTTTCATCGGCATTTCCATGTTCGACTGTCCGGAGCATATCCAGACCTCGCCGATCAATACGTTTTTCAGTACAACGGCCTTTCCGTCGCTGACGGTCAGCGTATAGGGCGTATAACTTGCCGCAGGGGTCTGCACCTTCAGTTTCCAGTAACCTGTTCCGTCGCTTTTGGCGGAATAACTTTTACCGTTCCACGAAGTGGTCACCCGGACGGCCGCGTTGGGTTTGGCCCATCCCCAGACTGTCGCCGCCGACTGCTGCTGCAATACCATGTTATCGCTGAAAACAGCAGGGAGCTTGATGTCGGCCTGCACCTGCAAACCGGAACATGCGGCTAATAGCGCGCATAAACACAAATTTCTAATAGCTTCTTTCATA
>JAISWC010000082.1 GCA_031271245.1 Tannerella sp.
CAACCCTCCCCGCGGCCATATTCCAACTTTGCAGGCGAGCACAACTCTGCCCGCGGCCATATTCCGGCTTTGCAGACGAGCGCAACCCTCCCCCCGGCCATATTCCGGTTTTGCAGGCGAGCGCAACTCTCCCCGCAGCCATATTCCGGCTTTGCAGGCGTGCCGTACCCGTCGCGCGGGAGATGTTAAACGTTGTATACACTGTTCTTGCTTTAAGAATAAATGATTGCAAAAATACGATTTATATTTCATTTCTGCAACCCCCGAATTTTTTTGGGGTGCGTTGAAGAAAAACACTTAACTTTGTCGCAGATTTTAAACGTATCAGCAATGAAAAAATACTTATTGAACTTCGCAACACTGTTTATCATGCTGTCGGGGGCAGTTACGCTGGTTGCACAGTTACCGGAAGCGCCTCCCGTGGAAAAAGCGGGAATGCGGTTTTATGCCGGTGCAGCCCGGCAACTTCTCGATCGGGGGATTGAGGAGTTGCTCTTTATCCGTCGTTTTACCTTCACTTCGAATCATGTGTACACCGATTATGTCAACAGCCGGTGGACGCCGGGCGGCGGACTTTGCGTCCTCAACCTGCGAACCGGGAAAGTGCGTGAAATTGTTCCCGAACTGACCGAGACCGGCGTTGTCAACTGGTTTGACCTTTCGTTTGACGCGAAAAAGATTGTTTTCGACTTCAAAAAAGGTGCCGACGACGGTTACCGAATCTACGAAGTTAATATCGACGGAACCGGTCTGCGACAGCTTACGTTTCCCGAACCGAACGAAGCGGAACTTGTGAAGACTTACCGGCGCGGGTATCATCACGGCACCGACGACATGGATCCGTGCTATCTTCCCGACGGCGGTATTGCCTTTGTGACGACACGCTGTCAGTTCAGCGTGCTGTGCGACGCGAGCGATGGATTTACCGTCAAAAATCTTTACCGGATGAACGGCGACGGCTCCGCAATGGAGGCGCTCACATGCAGCCCGCTCAGCGAAGCGACGCCGACGCTGCTGCCCGACGGGCGGATTCTCTATCATCGCTGGGAATACGTCGATAAAGCGGCGGGCAATTGTAAATCCTTATGGGCGGTCAATCTCAACGGCACAGGCTCGGTCGAAATTTACGGCAATACCATTTCGTTTCCCGAAACAAAAATACAGGCGCGCGCCGTACCGGGCGAGCCGAATAAAATCGTGATGCTCGGCGCGTCTCACTGGATCAATAACGCCCTCGGAACGGTTATTCTTGTCGATACGCGGGAACCGATTCGGAGCGCCGGCACCATGAAGTATATCACCGGCGATGTGGCGGCGTTTGCGCACGACGGCTTTCATTTCAAAAACGAAAACGGAGAATGGTATCACGAAATGACCGGCAAACCCGGACGACTGTTCCGCAATCCGTATCCGCTTTCGTCGTCGCTGTTTCTTGTGTCGCACAAGCCGGCAGGTCTGGAATGGTCGGATTCGGCAGGCTACAATATTGCGCTGCTCGACGGCGAGGGAAAAGAAACCGTTCTGCTCAAAGACCCGACCGTTTCGCTTTGGCAGCCGTATCCGCTTGCGCCGCGTGACAGGCCGCCGGTGCCGACCGGGATGCCGGTCGATACGGAACTCGCCGGAAAAGGAGTGGCGCGCTGTTTTGTCACGGACATTTACGCCGGCATGGACAACGTGAAACGCGGCGAGGTCAAATATCTCCGGATTCTCGAACAGGTGCCGCGTCCGTGGTCGGCGCGAACCGCCGACAACGGCGACGTTGCGGGAATGGCGCATAAGGCGGTCGGCGACGGCTTCCTGAGCGTCAAAGTGCAGCACGGCACCGTTCCTGTCGAAGAAGACGGAAGCGCACATTTCCTGGTTCCGTCCGACCGTCCGATTTATTTTCAGGCGCTCGACAAACATTTCCGGGCAATACAAACGGAACGGACGTATGTGAACTATCGTCCCGGCGAAACGCGAAGCTGTATCGGATGTCACGAAACGCCGGATGTAACGCCCTCGCTCACTGCTTACGTCTCGAAAGCGATGCGGCGTGCAGCCTCGGTTCCGCAACCGCAGCCGGCACAGCCGGACGCGCGTACGGTCTTTGATTACGAGCGTCAGATTCAGCCGATTCTCGATCGACACTGCGCCGGATGTCACGCCGGCGCTCAACCGGCGGCAGGACTTGATCTTTGCGGCAAGGCTAAAGGAACATACAGCGTTTCGTATCAGTCGTTAGTCAGCCTTTCCAAAACCTCGCGTCAGCTTCTCGGCAACCGCAGCTATCGCGACGAAGACAATGCGTCCAACAGTATCGAATACATTCCTCCGTATCAAACCGGCGCGCTTTCCAGTCCGCTGGGAGCGATGGCGCGCGGCGAACAGCAGACGGCATGGGATAACGAAGAAGTAAATCTGTATACAAAGAAATTAGTGCAGCATCACAAAGACCTCCGCCTGTCCGAAGCGGAAAAACTTGCCATCACAAACTGGCTCGACGTGAACTGTCAATTCTATCCGGCATACTGGGGGCGGAAAAACGAAAAATTCCATGACAGTCCCGACTTCCGACCTGCATATTCTTTCGAGGAAGCAAGAAGAATTGAGGATTTGTAAAGGTGCATTTCAAATTTTAATCTTATGATATTATTCTTTCAATCTCCGGCAAAGACCGTACTGGCAGTAGAGACGGCATCCGTTTTCCCGCAGGAAGACATCGCTAAATTAGTCTGGTTATTCGGCGGCGCAACGCCCGTCGCAGCGGAAACGGTGACAGGGTGGTACGCCGGGCCGCGGCGTGAAATGATTTCTCCCTGGAGCACAAACGCGGTGGAGATCACGCAAAATATGGGTCTCGCCGGCATCTCGCGCATCGAAGAATACATCCCGGTCACGTCGGGCGAAGCGGAACACGACCCCATGCTTCAGCGTATCTGCAACGGGCTGGATCAAACCCTCTTCACCGTCGACCGGCAGCCCGACCCCATCTTGTACATCGACGACATCACTGCCTATAATGCACAGGAAGGTTTGGCCCTGAGCGACGAAGAAGTCGCCTACCTGAACGGCGTCAGCCGCAGAATCGGACGTAAACTGACGGACAGCGAAGTCTTCGGCTTCTCGCAGGTCAATTCGGAGCACTGCCGGCACAAGATTTTCGGCGGTGTTTTCGTTATCGACGGCAGCGAAAAAGAAAGTTCGCTGTTCGACCTGATCAAGAAGACTTCGGCGGAAAACCCCAACAGACTGGTGTCGGCCTATAAGGACAACGTCGCTTTCAATGAAGGGCCTGTCATCGAACAGTTCGCCCCGCTCGAGAGCGACCGCCCCGGCTTCTACGGCGTCAGGGAAATACAAACCGTGTTGTCCCTGAAAGCCGAGACGCACAATTTTCCCACGACCGTCGAACCGTTCAACGGCGCGGCCACCGGCACGGGCGGCGAAATACGCGACCGGCTGGGCGGCGGCAGGGCTTCGTTGCCCGTCGCGGGAACGGCCGTGTACATGACCTCGTATCCCCGTACCGGCGGTGCGCGCGAGTGGGAAAAAATACTCGATCCGCGTCCCTGGCTCTACCAGACGCCGGAGCAAATACTGATCAAAGCCTCGAACGGCGCCTCCGATTTCGGCAACAAGTTCGGTCAGCCGCTCATCTGCGGCTCCGTCCTGACGTTCGAGCACGAAGAAAACGGGAAAAACTATGCTTACGACAAGGTCATCATGCTGGCCGGAGGCGTCGGCTACGCCAACCGGCGCGACGCGCTGAAGGGCGTCGCGGAGCCGGGCGAGAAGATTGTCATCCTTGGCGGCGACAATTACCGCATCGGCATGGGTGGCGGCGCCGTTTCGTCCGTCGACACGGGCCGGTATGCCAGCGGCAGTGAGTTGAATGCCGTCCAGCGTGCGAACCCCGAAATGCAGAAGCGCGTGGCTAATGTCATCCGCTCCCTGGCCGAATCGGACGCCAACCCGATTGTCTCCATCCACGACCACGGCGCCGGCGGACACCTGAACTGCCTCTCCGAACTGGTGGAAACCACCGGCGGGCATATCGACATGAGCAAACTGCCCGTGGGCGATCCGACCCTTTCCGCCCGCGAAATCATCGGCAACGAAAGCCAGGAGCGGATGGGACTGCTGGTCGGCGAAAAGGATGTCGAACGCATCCGCCGCATCGCCGAACGCGAACGTGCGCCCGTCTACGTCGCGGGCGAAACGACCGGCGACATGAAACTCGTGTTCGAACAGGCCGACAGCGCAAAACCGATCGACCTCCCGCTTGAATACATGTTCGGCAGGCCGCCGCGCACGGTGATGACCGACCATACCGTCGCGGAAAACCGCCGGCCGGTTGTTTATGAAACCGCCCGGCTGTCCCGCTACTTGGAAAACGTGCTTCAGCTCGAAGCTGTCGCCTGCAAGGACTGGCTGACGAACAAGGTCGACCGTTCGGTCACCGGGCGGGTAGCCCGCCAGCAGTGCCAGGGCGAGTTGCAACTGCCGCTGAGCGACCTGGGTGCCGTGGCGCTGGATTTCCGGGGAACGACGGGGATGGCGACTTCCATCGGTCATGCGCCGCAGGTGGCGCTGGTTGACCCTGCGGCCGGTTCGGTGATGGCCATTGCCGAAGCGCTGACGAACATCGTCTTCGCCCCCCTGACCGACCGGCTGGTCGGCGTATCGCTCAGCGCCAACTGGATGTGGCCCTGTCGCAACGAAGGCGAAGACGCCCGTCTCTACACCGCCGTCGAAGCCGCCTCCGCCTTTGCCTGCGCACTGGGAATCAATATCCCGACCGGCAAAGACAGCCTTTCCATGACGCAGAAATACGGTCGGGAAAAAGTCCTTTCGCCCGGCACGGTGATTGTCTCCGCCGGCGCGGAAGTCAGCGACGTGAAGAAAATCGTTTCGCCGGTTTTGGCGCCGGACCGCTATACATATATATATTATATGGACTTTTCTTCCTGCGCGCTGACGCTGGGCGGTTCGGCTTTTGCACAGACGCTGAACTGCCTGGGCGACGAAACGCCGACTGTAAAGGATGCCGGTTATTTCCGCAACGCTTTCAATGCCGTGCAGGAAGCCGTCGACAAAGGCTGGATACTGGCCGGACACGACATTTCGGCCGGCGGGATGATTACGGCCTTGCTGGAGATGTGTTTCGCCGGCGTAGCCGGCGGGCTGGATGTGAATGCGGACGCGCTGACAGAACCGGATATGCTGAAAATCCTGTTTGCCGAGAATCCGGGCGTGCTTGTACAGGTTCGGGAGAAGGAGGCGTTTGAGGCGTATCTGGAAAAAACCGGCATAGCTTATGCCGCTGTCGCCCGTCCTGTTGCCGAACGCCGTCTGCGGGTTTCCAAAGACGGGGCGCAGTTCGATTTCGACATCGACCGCCTGCGGGACATCTGGTACTCCACCTCGTACCGGCTGGACGTGAAACAAAGCGGAAGCGTCTGCGCCGGAAAGCGTTTTGAAAATTACAAACGGCAACCGCTGACGTTCTGCTATCCGGAAAGTTTCACGGGCAAGCTGGCCGCCTACGGACTTTCGGCCGAACGTCGCGAACCGTCGGGTATCCGGGCGGCCGTCATCCGCGAAAAGGGTTCGCAGTGCGAACGCGAAACGGCATACGCACTCTACCTGGCCGGTTTCGACGTGAAGGACGTACACATGACGGATTTGGCCGCCGGTCGCGAAACGCTGGAAGACGTGCATTTCATTGTCTTTTGCGGCGGCTTCTCCAATTCCGACGTTTTGGGTTCGGCGAAAGGCTGGGCCGGCGGATTCCTGTACAATGAGCAAGCCAAAGGGGTGATAGAACGCTATTACGCCCGTAAGGACACGCTGAGCATGGGCATCTGCAACGGCTGTCAGCTGATGGCCGAATTGGAACTGCTCTATCCCGAACATGAACGGAAGCACCGGATGCTTCACAACGATTCGCACAAGTTTGAGTCGGCCTTTGTCACGCTGGAAATCCCGGAGAATCATTCGGTCATGTTCGGCTCGCTGAGCGGAAGCAGGTTAGGTGCCTGGGTGGCTCACGGCGAAGGGAAATTCGCCTTTCCGTACGGGGCGGAAGCGTATCACATCGTAGCCCGATACAGTCGGGAAGATTATCCGGGCAATCCGAACGGTTCGCCGTGGGCGGTTGCGGGAGTCTGTTCGCAGGATGGCCGCCATCTGGCCATGATGCCTCATCCCGAACGGGCGATTTTTCCGTGGCAATGCGGCTATTATCCGGAAAACCGACATTCGGACGAAATTACGCCCTGGATAGAAGCATTTGTCAACGCCAGGCGGTGGATTACGCAGCAAAATGACACAAAATGATGGCAATATGATAGTTTCCGTATCAAAAAATAGTCATTTTTATAGAGCCGGCATTTAATGTTTCGACCAAACGTATATTTGCATGATGAAATAGTTTTATACACATCCAATATTGAGATAAAACATTGTTTTCAAATATTCTATATCTGATTTTAGACGGACATACAAGATTTGTATGCTATTTTGATATGAATAATTAACTGATCGACCCCTCATTTTTTACACTTGTTGTGTGAATATTAAACTAAAACCTGCTACATTTGCGTTATCAAAAAGTAATTCCCGGAAGGCGGTTAAAAAATAATGTGCCTGAAGTGCGATGAGGATAACTGTTTTTGCGGGATTTTAGATTTGGGAGCATGTATTTTTACAAATAGTCACGATGAAAAAGTCAATGATTTGGCTGCTTGCTGTTGTTATGGGATTTGCTTTTGCCGGTTTGCTTTACTTGCAGGTAAACTACGTCAGCATCATTCTGAAAACAAGCAACGAACTGTTCGATTCAACTGTCAAACGTTGTCTGGAACAGGTGTCCGGCGCGCTGGAACGTGACGAAGCACGTAAATATATGGAAGAAGATATGAATTATTTCAGATATAAAAACGCGCCGAGTAAGCAAAGTTTGAACCAGACGATTACCGCGGAGAGCCGTTATCATTTTCAGATCACGGAGGCGAATGGTGTGATTCAGCAGTTTGAGATGAGCCATGCCGGAATATCTCAAAGAGATACTTCCCCGAAAGATGCTATCATCAAAGAATCGGAAGAATATCAGAAGAATTTGCGGAAACGGTACCAGCATCAGGCCGGATTGCTCGAAGACGTGGCCTACACCATGCTTTACACCGCGCACATGAAACCGATTGAGGAACGGGTGGATTTCAATACGCTGAACCATTACCTGAAAACGGAACTGGTGAATAACGGTCTGAATATCCCGTACATCTGCATGGTAGTGAACAATGACAACAGGGTTGTATTCCAGAACGAAGCGTTCGAGAAACCGCCCAAATTGGCGGACATGCGTACGGTCGTGCTGTTTCCGGGCGATCCGCCCTCGAAACAGAACTATCTCAAGGTGTATTTTCCGACGAAGAGCGCCTACATCTCGAGTTCGATCTCGTTTCTGGTGCCTTCGGCGGTCTTTTCGGGGATTCTGCTGCTGACGTTTACCTTTACGATTTACGCTATCTTTCGCCAGAAAAAACTGTCGGAGATGAAAAACGATTTCGTAAACAATATGACGCACGAACTGAAAACGCCGGTTTCGACGATTTCGCTGGCCACGCAAATGCTCAGGGATACGGATATTACAAAAAATCCCGAGGTGTTCAGGCATATCTCCGGCGTAATCTACGACGAAACCAGACGACTGGGTTTCCTGGTGGAAAAAGTGCTTCAAATCTCGCTGTTCGAGAGGCAGAGAGCAACGCTCAAACTCAAGGAACAGGATGCAAACGACCTTCTGGCAGGCGTTGCAAGTACGTTTGCCCTGAAGGTGGAAAAATACGGCGGGACGATTGACATCGACCTGCAGGCGGAAGATTCGGCCATCTATGCCGACGAGATGCACATTACGAACGTCCTGTTCAACCTGCTGGACAATGCGGTGAAGTATAGGCGAACGGATGTGCCGCTCCGGTTGATGGCGCGGACAAGAAATGAAAACGGGAAATTGTATATTTCCATTGAAGACAATGGCATCGGTATCAGGAAAGAATATTTGAAAAAGATTTTCGACCGTTTCTACCGGATACCGACTGGCAATGTACATGATGTGAAGGGGTTCGGCCTCGGACTGGCGTACGTCCGCAAGATCGTGGAAGATCACGGCGGCTCCATCCGTGCCGAACAACAGGATGAAGGAATGATTGGAACAAAGTTTATTATTATTTTACCTCTAATTAAAAACAAGTGATTATGGAAGAAAAATTGAAGATCTTCTTTTGCGAAGATGATGAGAACCTGGGTATGCTCTTGAGAGAATACTTGCAGGCAAAAGGGTTTATAACCGATTTGTTCTCCGATGGAGAAGCAGGTTATAAAGGGTTTACGTCAGGTTCATACGACCTGTGCGTACTGGATGTGATGATGCCGAAGAAAGACGGCTTTACGCTGGCGCAGGAAATCCGCTCCATCAATTCGGATATTCCTATTATTTTCCTCACGGCCAAAACTATGAAGGAAGATATTTTGGAAGGATTCAAACTGGGTGCGGAAGACTACCTGACCAAACCGTTCAGCATGGAAGAACTGCTGCTGCGTATCGAAGCCATTCTGCGGCGTGTGAAGGGCAAAAAGCTCAAAGATGTGCCATTCTACAAACTGGGGAATTTCACGTTTGATACCCAGAAACAGACGTTGACCATCGGCTCGGAAGTAACCAAGCTGACAACGAAAGAATGTGAGTTGCTGAGCCTGCTTTGTGCCCATGCCAACGAAATTCTGGAACGCAATTATGCCCTGAAGACGATCTGGGTGGATGACAACTATTTCAACGCTCGAAGCATGGATGTGTATATCACGAAACTGCGCAAGCTGTTGAAGGGCGATCCGGATATTGAAATTATCAATATCCACGGAAAAGGCTACAAGTTGATCACCCTTTCCGGTGAGGAACAGGCCCGCGAAGACGGAATTGAATTGTAAGAATGAGTTAATTAACGAAGGAAAAGGGCTGTCCAGACGGACAGCCTTTTTTGTTGCCTGATTTGCTCTAAAAATTCTAAAAGCCAAAGATATTCGTCCATTTTTACTACCTTTGCGTCGCTATGCAGAATTTATGAAGGAAGATTTCAACATACATCACGCAAATAAACAGCCGGAAACAGAGTCGGAATACGAAAACGCTTTGCGTCCGCTTACTTTTCAGAGTTTCAGCGGGCAATCGGCCGTGGTGGAAAATCTGAAAGTGTTTGTGGCGGCCGCCCGTTTGCGAAAGGAAGCACTTGATCACGTGCTGCTGCATGGCCCTCCGGGACTGGGCAAAACAACACTGTCGAACATTATTTCCAACGAGTTGAACGTCGGATTCAAGGTCACGTCGGGGCCTGTGCTCGACAAACCGGGCGACCTGGCAGGATTGCTGACGTCGTTAGAGAAAAACGACGTGCTCTTTATTGACGAAATACACCGCCTTAGCCCCATTGTGGAGGAATACCTCTATTCGGCCATGGAGGATTTTCGCATCGACATCTTGATCGACAAAGGCCCGAGCGCACGCTCCATCCAGATTGACCTCGCTCCCTTTACGCTGATTGGCGCGACGACCCGCAGCGGGTTGCTCACCAGTCCGCTGCGCGCGCGCTTCGGCATCAACCTGCATCTGGAATATTACGATATGCAGACGCTTATGAAAATTATCCTGCGTAGCGCCGACATCCTGAACGTCGCCTGCGACCCGGAGGCCACCCGCGAAATTGCCGGGCGCAGTCGCGGAACGCCGCGTGTCGCCAATGCCCTGCTGCGCCGCGTGCGCGATTTCGCACAGGTGAAAGGCAACGGACGCATCGACAAGGCCATTGCCTGCTATGCGCTGGAGGCGCTGCATATCGACCGCTACGGACTCGACCTGATCGACAACAAACTGCTGACCCTGATTATCGACAAGTTTCAGGGCGGGCCGGTCGGTATCACTACGATTGCCACGGCGCTGGGGGAAGACCCGGGTACACTGGAAGAAGTGTACGAACCGTTCCTGATTCAGGAAGGATTTATTAAACGTACTCCGCGGGGACGCGAAGTGACCGTACTGGCTTACGAACATCTGGGAAAAACGCCCGGAAAAACGGCTGCCGGACAGGGTTTCCTATTTGAACGGTAAGGTATGGTGCAGGGAATCGGACGACTGGCAAAAGACACGGCTGTTTACGGGTTAAGCAGCGTCCTCGGACGCCTTTTGAACTGGATGATGGTTCCCATGTATGTGCGCGTGCTGGAAAATACAGGAGAATACGGCGCCGTCACCAACCTGTACGGCTGGACGGCGCTGCTGCTGGTGATACTGACTTACGGTATGGAGACGGGCTTTTTCCGCTTCGTCAACAGGAGCGAAGAAACCGAACCGATGCGGGTCTACGGCACGGCGCTCTACAGTACGGCGTTCACTTCGACCCTTTTCCTGACGCTCTGCCTGCTCTTTCTGCATCCCGTCAGCCGGGCAGCGGGTTACGCCGCTCATCCGGAATACATCGGCATGATTGCCGGCATTGTGGCCGTCGACGCATTTTGCTGCATCCCGTTTGCCTATCTGCGCTACCGGGGACGGGCGTTCCGTTTTACGGCCATCAAACTGTTGAATATCGGCCTGAATATTTTCCTGAATATTTTCTTTCTACTCGTCTGTCCGTGGCTCTACCGCCAGCATCCGGCGTGGGTGGAGTGGTTCTACCGGCCGGGCTGGGGTGTGGGATATATCTTTCTGTCCAATGCAGTCGCCACTGCGACGGTCTTTCTCCTGCTGCTGCCGGACATGCTGCCGGGGCTGCGCGCGAAAATGGATTTGCAGCGGCTGAAACAGTTGCTGACCTATTCCTTTCCCGTCCTGCTGCTGGGCGTCGCCGGGATTTTCAACCAGAGCGCCGACAAAATCCTGTTTCCTTTTCTGTTCGAAGACAGAGCGCAGGCCAGCGCCCAGCTGGGAATTTACGGCGCCTGTTTCAAGATTGCCGTGGTGATGGTGATGTTCATTCAGGCCTTCCGCTATGCCTACGAGCCGTTTATCTTCGCCAAAAACAGGGAGCAGGATAACCGGCACGCCTATGCGAAAGTGATGAAATACTTCATCATTTTCTCGCTCGCGCTTTTTCTGGGCGTGATGTTTTACATCGACCTGCTGAAGCATTTCGTGGGACCGGAATATTATCCGGGTCTGGGCGTTGTCCCGGTGGTCATGCTGGGAGAACTGTTCTACGGGATATACTTCAATCTGTCCGTGTGGTACAAGCTGACCGACCGGACCGTCTGGGGCGCCCGCTTTTCCACCGTCGGCTGCCTGGTGACCGTCGCAATGATTGTCCTCCTTGTGCCGCGCTACGGTTTCATGGCCTGCGCCTGGGCTTCGCTCGCAAGCAATCTGCTGATGATGGCGCTTTCCTATTTCACGGGACAGAAAAAATATCCGATTGCCTACGATCTGCGTTCAGCCGGGCTGTATGGCCTGCTTGTCGCCGGACTGTACGTGGCCGGCATGTGCCCGCCCATCGAAAACACCTGCCTGCGACTGTCGTACCGGACGGCGTTGTGGCTGTTTCTGGCCGGGTTTATCATTAAAAAAGACATTCCGCTGCGGGAAATTCCCCCTGTTGGTTCCTTCCTGAAGCGGATGAAGGAGAAAATATTTTAAACAAACAAATAAATAAATGAGAAGAAACTGATGAAACAAGTAAAAAAAGTATGTGCAGCTCTGTTGCTGCTGGTTGGAATGAACTCCGCACACGCCGATGAGGGCATGTGGGTATTGAAGGAGTTGAACGCGCAAAATATGGCGCGAATGAAGGAACTGGGATTCAGTTCGTCCTTTGAACAGTTGTATAACGATTCCCTCCCCTGCGTGGCGAATGCAGTCGTCATTTTTGGCGGCGGCTGTACGGGAATTACCGTCTCCGACGAAGGTCTGGTTTTCACGAACCATCACTGCGGATTCGGGTCTATTCAAGGGCTGAGCAGCGTCGACCGCGATTATCTGAAAGACGGCTTCATCGCTCAAAGCCAGTCGGAAGAGTTGCCGGCAGCGGATTTGAGCGTCCGCTATCTGAAAGAGACCGTTGACGTGAGCGACTGTATCCTGCCGAAAATAGCCGCCGTCGATGACGAATACAGGCGTATCGGCATGGCCGATTCCATCAGCCGGGTCATTTGCGACTCCCTCGAGACGAACGAGTTCCTTACCGCCGAGGTCATTCCCTTTTACAGTAACAACAAATACTATCTGGTCGTTTACGAAATATTCCACGACGTGCGTCTCGTCTTTGCGCCGCCCAGTTCGGTGGGCAAGTTCGGCGGCGATACGGACAACTGGATGTGGCCGCGCCATACGGGCGACTTTTCCGTTTTCCGCGTATACGCCAATGCCGAAAACCGTCCGGCAGCGTATGACCCCGGTAACCGTCCCTATCGCCCGAAATATGTGGCCGAAATCTCGATGCAGGGCTACCGGGACAGGGATTTTGCCATGACGCTGGGTTTTCCGGGAACGACCGAACGCCATCTCTGTTCCTGGGGTGTGGCGCAGCGCATCGAAAACAGCAACAAGCCGCGCATCGAAGTGCGCGGAATCAAACAGGACATCTGGAAAGAAGCCATGCGCACCGGCGATGCCGTACGCATCAAATATGCCTCCAAATATGCCAACAGTTCCAATTACTGGAAAAACGCCATCGGCATGAACCGCGGTCTGGATAACCTGCGCATCATCGAAAGGAAAAAAGCCGAAGAGGCCGCCTTTGCCGCATGGGCGGAACAGACGCCCGAACGGAAGGCCAAATATGGCGAGGTACTGAACCTGCTGGAGAAGGGGTATACTTCGACCAATGAATACCAGCAGTATATGACCTGTCTGCTGGAGGCGTTTGCCAACGGAACGGAGATTTTCCGCCTGGCACGCATGGTGGGCGCCGCCGATGTGAAACACGGTACGCCGGAAGAAATCGAAGAAACGCTGACCTCTCAGATACGCCCGTTTTTCAAAGATTATGAACCGTCCGTAGACCAGAAGGTTGTGGCCGCCATGATGAAGATCGTCAAACAGCGCGTCCCGGCGGCTTACCTGCCGGACATCTACGCGGAGGTGGACAAAAAATACAAAGGCAATTACGACAAATACGCGGCCGACCTGTTTAAAAAGTCGGAGATACTCACGTATGAAAGCGTATCCGCCCTGCTGAAAAATCAGAAGGAATACCGCAGGGTAATGAAGAAAGACCCTGCCGTCGATCTGTACCTGTCGTCTCTTTTCGCCCTGTACGACATCCAGCACCAGGCCTATCTGGCCAGTAGCGATATCGAAAAGGGCGAACGGCTCTACCTGACCGGCCTGAAGGAAATGTATCCCGAACGGAATTTCTATTCGGACGCGAATTTCACCATGCGTCTGAGTTACGGCTCCATCGGCGGCTATCGTCCCTTCGACGCCACGTGGTATGACTGCTATTCGACCGAAAAGGGAGTGCTGGAAAAGGAAGACGCGACGAACGACGAGTTCTGGATGCAGCCGGAAATCATCCACATGCTCGAAAGCAAGGACTTCGCTCCCTATGCCAACGAAAAGGGCGAACTGCAGGTCTGTTTCCTGACGAACAACGACATCACCGGCGGCAACTCGGGCAGTCCCATCCTCGACCGTCACGCCCGCCTGATTGGTCTGGCATTCGACGGCAACTGGGAGGCCATGAGTGGTGACATCGCTTTCGAACCCGACCTGCAGCGCTGCATTGGTGTGGACATCCGCTACATGCTCTATATCATCGACCGATGGGGCAAATGTCCGCGCCTGATTCAGGAATTGAAACTGGTAAACTAACGGACGGACAGGATGCGCTTTTCGCTTGTCATACCGGTATACAACCGGCCGGACGAAGTGTCGGAACTGCTCGAAAGCCTGACCCTTCAGACGGTAAAGGATTTTGAAGTGATTATCGTGGAGGACGGTTCGACCGTCACCTGCGAAGAGGTCGTCCGGACGTATGCCGAACGCCTGCCCGTCATCTACCGCCGCATTCCCAACGGAGGCCCCGGCCAGGCCCGCAACTGCGGGGCGACCGGAGCCTCCGGGGAATACCTCATTGTGCTGGATTCCGACTGTGTCCTGCCGCCCGGCTATATACAGGCCGTATCGGAAGAACTGAACGGGGTGAACGCGGATGCCTTCGGAGGCCCGGACAGGGCTTCCGATCGCTTTACCGGCGTCCAGAAAGCCATCAACTACGCGATGACATCCTTTTTTACAACGGGCGGCATACGGGGCGGGAAGAAAAAACTGGACCGGTTTTATCCCCGCAGTTTCAACATGGGGATACGCAAGGAGGTGTATGAAAAGCTGGGCGGTTTTTCGAAGATGCGTTTCGGTGAAGACATTGACTTCAGCCTCCGGATCTATGAAGCCGGATACAGGGTTTGTCTGTTTCCGTCGGCGTGGGTGTATCACAAGCGCCGTACGGACTGGAAAAAGTTCTACCGGCAGGTCTACAATTCCGGCATCGCCCGCGTGAATCTGTACAGGAAACACCCCCGTTCCCTGAAACCCGTTCATCTGTTGCCGGCGCTGTTCACGCTGGGGGTATCCGGTCTTTTGTGCGGGAGTTTTTTCCGGGTATGGTTCTCTGTCCCGATACTGCTCTATGCGGTACTGGTCTGCACGGATGCGGCAATCCGGAATAAAAGCCTGCGGATAGGTCTCCTTGCCGTGCTTGCCTCTTTTATACAGTTGACGGGATACGGATGCGGCTTCATGTCGGGTGTCTGGAACCGGATGGTATTGGGCAGGGGAGAGTTCTTCGCCTTTGAAAAAACGTTCTACAAATAAACCGTTTCAAAGATTGTCGCATTCCGACATGTTCCGCAAGATAAATTGATGCATAAAAACAAAAATAGACTTCTATGCGTTAATATGTGCCGAAAAGGAACCTAAGGAGATCCTGTACAGATCCTATACAGATCCTATACGAATCCTATAGAGTGCCCAATCGAGGCATTTTGGTTAAGAAAACGGAAATTCGGGGAAGGCGATTCGTGTTTTAATGGATTATTTGACGAATTTTGGCACGTATGATTTAAAGATACCTGACAAACCGGAGGATCGATAAACCTGAACGAAAACGGCGAGGCGGTTGTAGTCCAGTCCGTCCATTTTGCTTTC
>JAISWC010000320.1 GCA_031271245.1 Tannerella sp.
TCCTTTTTTCAATTGCGGGCAAAGTTATATATAATTCTTCGGATTGTCTCCAAATAAAACACATAAAAAAGTGAACGGCGAAAAATTTAACGTTTGGGAGGGGATAAGCGTGTCAAAGCGCCCTGAACCGATCGCGCGAAAATGCGCCGTTTTTCCTGTCTTACAGGACTTTGCAGATCAGCCACAAATGCACGAATAAAAAGGCGGATCGGTTTATTCGTGTATTCGTGGCTGATTTTTAACTGATCGCCGCACCTTTCTGTTTTGCGACAGTCTGAAATGCACTCTTCTCAATGCTCCATTCTTTCCGTCTGCACGCCGGCGTCAATCTTTTTGATGAGTCCCTGCAATACGTTTCCCGGCCCCAGTTCGATGAAAAGGTCGGCGCCGTCGGCAATCATGTTTTGCACGCTTTGCGTCCAGCGCACGGGGGAGATCAGCTGCGCAATCAGGTTGGCCCGGATGACGTCTGGGGTTGTTGTTGCCCGGGCGTCGACGTTCTGGTAGACGGGGCAAAGCGGCGTGTGAAAGTCCGTCGACCGGATCGCTTCCTCCAGTTCGACGCGCGCCGGCTCCATCAGCGGCGAGTGGAAGGCGCCGCCCACGCGAAGCTTCATCGCCCGTTTCGCCCCGGCGGCCAGCAACTGTTCGCAGGCCGCGTCGATACCGGCTTCGGTGCCGGAGATAACGATCTGTCCGGGGCAGTTGTAGTTGGCGCATACCACGATTTCGTGCGTGATGCCGGCGCAGATGCGTTCCACTTCTTCGTCCGGCAGCGACAGGACGGCGGCCATCGTGGAGGGCGTCTTTTCACACGCCTTTTGCATGGCGTTCGCCCGCTTGGCGACCAGCCTCAGACCGTCTTCGAACGACAGCGCCTGCGCCGCCACCAGGGCTGAAAACTCGCCCAGCGAATGACCGGCCACCATGTCCGGACGGAAATCGTCGCCCAGCGTGCGGGCCAGGATTACCGAATGTATAAAAATGGCGGGCTGCGTGACCTTGGTCTGTTTCAGGTCTTCGTCCGTCCCGGCAAACATAAGGTCGGTGATGCGGAATCCGAGAATCCCGTTTGCCTGTTCAAAAAGCTGCCTGCACAGCGGATTTTGATCATATAACGCTTTACCCATCCCGACAAACTGCGCCCCCTGTCCGGGGAATACAAATGCTCTCATTTCTTCTCCTTTCATTTTTTTAAGACGGTGCAAAAGTAATAAATTTGGGAAAATGAAGCGCCTTATCCGGGAAAGTATTGTATCTTTGCCCCGACTAAATAGATAGATTATTAATTTTCTAAATGTAGATAACAAGATGAATCATTTATTATTTCTCCCGAATTTGGGTACCGGTGAAATTATTATTATTGCGTTTGCCATTCTGCTGATTTTTGGCGGTAAAAAGATTCCCGAACTGATGAAAGGTATCGGAAAGGGCGTGCGGAATTTCAAAGACGGCGTGAAGGGAATCGAGGAAGACATTAAACTGGACGATACGGATAGCAAGTAAATCGACATGTCACAGCAGCAAGATGAAATGTCCTTCTGGGACCATTTGGAAGAACTCCGCTGGACGCTGTTCCGGTCCATTTTTGCCCTATTTATTTTAGCCATCGCCTTCTTCGCTTTCATGCGGGGAGACGGTGGCATCTTTCCCAATGTCATCATGGGTCCGACGCGGGGCGACTTCCTTACCTACCGCCTGTTCTGTAGCGTGGCGTCGTCGTTTTCCTTTCTGAGCGAGTTTTGCAATACGGACTTCCGGATCGAAATCATCAATATCAAACTGGCCACCCAGTTTTTTACGCACATGACAACCTCGTTCTGGCTGGCGCTCGTCTGTGCCTTCCCCTACCTGATGTTCGAGGTGTGGAAATTCATCCGCCCGGCGCTCTACGAAAACGAAAAGAAGAACGTCCGGTGGGTATTCCTGTTCGGGACGGGCATGTTTTTTATCGGCTGCGCCGTAGGTTATTTCCTGGTCTTTCCCATGACGCTGCGTTTCCTGGCGACGTACGAGATTTATGACGCTATCAATGAACAGGTGTCGCTCGATTCGTACATGGACAATTTCCTGATGCTGATTTTCATCATGGGTATCATATTTGAAATGCCGCTGCTTTCGTGGCTGATGTCCAAACTGGGACTGCTACACCGCGGATTCTTCAACCGCTACCGGCGCCATGCCGTGGTGGTGCTGCTCATCCTGGCGGCGCTGATCACGCCCAGCGGCGACCCGTTTACCCTCTCCCTTGTCTTTGTCCCGCTTTACGCCCTCTATGAACTGAGCGCCTTCTTCGTCAAGCCGGCGCCAAAGGAAGAGGACGACGACGAAGCATACGAGGCGGCAGGCGCATATCCGTCCGAATGAATAATAGAGAAAAAAAGTAACATGCAAACCGGATTTAAACTGACCGGTCGCCAGCGAGCGTATGTCATCTGGGGAATATGGGGTTCGCTGGCAATATTCGTCGGCGTGACGGTCATTCTGTTTACGGCCATCGCCAAGGGATGGATCGGCTACGTGCCCCCGGTGGAAATGCTGGCCAACCCGATCGACAAATACGCCACGCAGGTCATCTCGTCCGACGGCAAGATGCTGGGCAGTTTTTCGTACAGCAAGGACAACCGTATCTATGTCGGATACCATGACCTGTCGCCCGACCTGGTGAAGGCGCTGATCGCCGCGGAAGACATCCGTTTCTCGAAACACAGCGGGATAGACATGAAGGGACTGACCCGCGCCATCGTGAAACGGGGCATCTTCATGCAGAAAAGCGGCGGCGGCGGCAGCACCATCACCCAACAGCTGGCCAAGCAGCTCTATTCGCCCAGCGCGGAAAACCTGAAGGAACGCCTGCTCCAGAAACCCATCGAATGGGTGATTGCCGTCCGCCTGGAACGCTACTATACGAAGGAAGAAATCGTCAACATGTACCTCAACAAGTTCGATTTCCTGTACAATGCCGTAGGCATCCAGTCGGCCGCGCGTGTCTATTTCGGCGCCACGCCCCGTACCCTGAAGACGGAGGAAGCGGCCACCCTGATCGGCATGTGCAAAAATCCTTCCTACTACAACCCCGCGCGCTATCCGCAGCGAACCACCGAACGGCGGAACATGGTCCTGCGACAGATGCGCGACAACGGCTATCTGGCGCCGGCGGCCTTCGACTCCCTGCGCCTGCTCCCCCTGACGGTGCATTTCA
>JAISWC010000321.1 GCA_031271245.1 Tannerella sp.
GGTTATGCCAGAGAGCAGATACTGGCCGTAAAACCGCTGGTCTACGGCGAACCCCTGAGCACCACCTACGACGGAATAATCACGGAACAGGACGTGGAAGACGTGCTGTCAAGCATGTATGACAATTAAAGAGTCAAAGATTGAATCTTTGACTCTTTAACCGCGTGCAGACTACATTTCCGCCTTTTCCTGCGTGAGCGCCAGCTGAATGACTTCGGCGATGTTTTCCGCGTAATGAAACGTCAGTCCTTCCATATAGGCCGCCCTGATTTCGCTGATGTCTTTGCGGTTGGCCTGTGAAAGGATGATTTCCCGGATGCCGGCACGTTTGGCTGCAAGGATTTTCTCCTTGATACCGCCGACGGGCAGTACTTTGCCGCGCAGCGTAATCTCGCCGGTCATGGCCAGGTGGGGTTTTACTTTTCGCTGCGTGTAGATTGAAACCAGCGAAGTCACCATCGTAATCCCCGCGCTGGGTCCGTCTTTGGGAATCGCACCCTCCGGCACGTGGATGTGTACGTTCCGGTTTTCGAACAGGTCTTCCGCAATCTGGAACTGTTCGGCGTGGGCATGGACGTATTCCAGCGCCAGTACGGCCGACTCCTTCATCACGTCGCCCAGGTTGCCGGTGACGGTCAGTTTGGCTCCTTTTCCCTTGCTCAGGCTGGATTCCACAAAAAGAATCTCGCCGCCCACCGCCGTCCAGGCCAGGCCGGTGACGACGCCGGCATAGTGGTTTCCCTGGTATTTGTCGCGCGTATATTCCTCCATGCCGAGGTATTCCTGGAGATGTTCCGGCCGGAGGATTTCGGGAAACGGTTCGTCCGAAGCCAGCCGCCGGGCGATACGGCGCATCACTTTGGCAATCTTCTTTTCCAGTTCGCGTACGCCGCTTTCGCGCGTGTACGATTCGACGATCCGGTGCACCGCCGCACGCTGCAACTTCAGCCTGTTTTTCGGGATGCCGTGCAGTTCCATCTGTTTCGGGATTAAATGCTTCATGGCAATCTCCGTTTTTTCTTCCAGAATATATCCGTTCACTTCGATCAGTTCCATCCGGTCCAGCAGCGGTTGCGAAATCGAAGTCAGGCTGTTGGCAGTGGCGATGAACATGACCTTGCTCAGGTCGAAGTCCATGTCCAGGTAGTTATCGTGAAAGGTACTGTTCTGTTCGGGGTCCAGCACCTCGAGCAGCGCCGAGGCCGGGTCTCCCCGAAAGTCATTCCCCACCTTGTCGATTTCGTCGAGGATAAATACCGGATTGGACGTTCCCGCCTTTTGGAGGTTCTGGACAATCCTTCCGGCCATGGCGCCGATGTAGGTGCGCCGGTGGCCGCGAATCTCCGCCTCGTCGTGCAGTCCGCCCAGCGAGACGCGCACGTATTTGCGGTTCAGCGCCTCGGCCACGGATTTCCCCAGCGACGTCTTCCCCACGCCGGGAGGGCCGTAGAGACAGATGATGGGCGAACGCAAATCCTTTTTCAGTTTCAGTACGGCCAGGTGTTCAATGATTCGGTCTTTCACCTTTTCTATGCCGTAGTGGTCGCGGTCCAGAATCCGCTGCGCCCGTTTGAGGTTGAAGTTGTCCCGGCTGTATTCGTTCCACGGGAGCGAAACGATCGTCTGGACATACTGCGACTGCATGGCGTAGTCGGGCGACTGGGGATGGATACGCTCCAGCTTGCCCGCTTCCTTTTCGAAAGCCTCCGCGATGGCGTCCGGCCATTTTTTCCGTTTCGCCTTCTCGCGCAGTTCCCTTATTTCGATGTCGTTGATATTGCCGCCCAGTTCCTCCTGAATGTTCTTGATCTGTTGCTGGAGGAAATATTCCTTCTGCTGCTTGTTGATGTCTTCATGCGTCTTCATCTGGATAGAAGCCTTGAGTTCCATCAGCTGGTATTCGCGGTTCAGGATAAACATCAGGCGATAGGCACGGCCTTTCAGGTCGTCGATCGTGAGCAGTTCCTGTTTTTCGGCCGGCTGGGTCAGGAGGTTGCAGCAGGAGAAATTGATCAGGAAAAGCGCGTTCCGGTTGTTGCGGATGGAAAAGATCAAATCCCTGGGCGGCTCGCCGGACGAAGTCAGTATCTTGACCGTTAAATCCTTGATGGCCGAAACTAAGGCTTCAAATTCACGGTCGTTCTTGCGGGGGAGTTTGTTTTCAAGCATGGAGACACGGCCTTTCAGGAAAGGTTCGGTATCGGTCAGTTCGTGCAGTTGAAAGCGTTTGCGTCCCTGGATGATGGCCGTGGTGGATCCGTCCGGCATCTCCAGTACGCGAAGCACCTCCGCCACCACGCCGACGGAATACAGGTCATCGAAACTGGGTTCGTCCACCCGCGTATCCTTTTGGCACGTAATGCCAAGCATAAATTTTTCGTCTGCCGCTTTCTGAATCAGTTGCATCGATTTGGCGCGCCCGGCCACCACCGGCACGGCTACTCCGGGAAACAGCACCAGATTACGCAGCGGAAGAATCGGGAGCGAATCGCCCACCTCATCTATTCCCTCCGAGAAGTCCTCGTCCCGGTCACAGTCCATCAGAATCGGCATCACAATGCCCACAGCATCATCTTCTTCCTCAGAAGATTGCATTAAATATAAATTGTCTTCGTTTTTTTTCGTCATACGTTGAGTTCAAAATGGGGCGTAAAGATACGACTTTTTTCATTTTAAAAAAACGATGTTTATTCCTGTTCCACCAATTTATATTCACCTCATCTGCCAACATATCAATTTCTGTTATATTTCGGCTACCAAACGGTTTCTTCCGGCAGCGAACCGTTGTGTCTGTTGTCAATGGACTTTTCCGGCGAAAAAACATATTTTCCGGAAGCCTTCCGGGCTATCTTTGAATTTTTCAATTACCTTTGCACCGGCTGAATTTAAGATAATAACAAACGACTATTAATATGTTAAGAGGAATCCATCCAATTCTATCGCCCGATCTGCTGAAAATTTTGGCGGAAATGGGACACGGCGACGAAATCGTTTTCGGCGACAGCAATTTTCCTGCCGCTTCACACGCTCAGCATCTGGTACGCGCCGACGGACACCGTATCACTGCCCTCCTGGAGGCTGTGCTGCCGCTTTTCCCGCTCGACTACGCCGTGGACTTCACGGCTGTCCTGATGCAGTATCGCGGAGACAGCGAACCGGCCGTATGGAACCGCTACAGGGAGATACTGGGCGCCTGGCCCGACGGCGATAAAACGTTCCTGACGGTTCCCAAACCCAACTTTTACGAACGTGCCGGCAAAGCCTGGTGTGTGGTGG
>JAISWC010000114.1 GCA_031271245.1 Tannerella sp.
TTGATGTTGAACATGTGGCAAAGATAGGCAATATTGTTCAAAAATTCAGCGGTGCGGCGCAGAAAAAAGTTGCGGAGATAAAAAATACTTGAAAAGTATTGCTGTTCCAAAGGAAATTACTACCTTTGTCCCCGCTAATTAAAAAACGATAAAGAATATATGAACAATTACGAAACCGTTTTCATTTTGACTCCCGTTTTGTCTGAGGCCCAGATGAAGGAAACGGTAGAAAAAATTAAAGGCGTTCTCGTGGCTGAGAACGCGGAGATTGTGAATGAAGAGAGTTGGGGCTTGCGCAAGCTGGCCTACTCGATTGAGAAGAAGACGACAGGGTTCTACCAGTTGATTGAATTTAAGGCCAATCCGACGACGATTGCCGTACTGGAAACCCAGTTCCGTCGGGACGAACGTGTAATCCGCTTTTTGACTTTCCGTCAGGACAAGTATGCGCTGGATTATGCGGAAAAGAGAAGGAATTTGAAAGCATCAAAAGAACTAAAAAAGGAGAACTAAACGATGGCAACAGCTAACAATCAATCGGAAATCAGATACTTGACACCTATGTCGATGGACATAAAGCGCAAGAAGTATTGCCGTTTCAAGAAGAGTGGAATCAAATACATTGATTATAAGGATCCGGAATTTCTGAAGAAATTCCTGAACGAGCAGGGTAAACTCCTTCCGCGCCGTCTTACCGGGACGTCGCTGAAATTCCAGCGCCGTGTGGCTCAGGCCGTAAAAAGAGCGCGCCATCTGGCATTGCTTCCCTACGTAACCGATTTGATGAAATAATTAATAGAGAGGAGACAGAATATGCAAGTTATTTTGAAAGAAAACGTAGCAAATTTAGGCTACAAGGACGATGTTGTAACCGTCAAGGACGGTTACGGACGCAACTTTCTAATCCCGCAAGGCAAAGCCGTCATCGCTTCGGAATCGGCAAAGAAAGTGCTGGCTGAAAACATCCGGCAACGGGCGCACAAACTGGCGAAAATCAAGGAAGACGCAGTGGCCATGGCTACCAAACTGGAAAACGTCTCGCTGGTGATTCGCACAAAAACCAGTTCGACCGGTACGATCTTCGGATCGGTAACCAACATTCAGATTGCCGACGAATTAGCCAAGTTGGGCTATGAAATTGACCGCAAACTGATCCTCATCAAGGAGGCGGTGAAGGAAATCGGAACATACAATGCACAGATCAAACTTCACAAGGAAATATCGGTTGACATACCCTTTGAAGTTGTTTCGGAACCTTTCTGACAAACGAAAGGGGTTGTTAAGGGTTCATGATGAATGATCGCTTTCGGGATCATCCATCTCCCGTCCGGTAGAAAGGAGCCAGTGCGTTTCTCATTTTCTTCATGGCCCTTGTAATCTGCGTGCGCACCGTATTGATGGTCACATTCAGTTTCACGGCGATTTCTTCGTAAGACAGTTCGTCCATCATGTGAAGGACGAAAACCTCGCGACACTGTTGCGGCAGCGTTTGAATGGCTTTTTCGAGGAGTTCGTACATCTCCTTTTCAATCATGTCGGTCAGCGGCGTATCGACCCCTTCCGGGTTCAACAGGTCAAGATGTTTCAACTGATACTGTACCTTTTCGCGGTAGCGCTCCTCCACCTCCGCATGTTTCAGGTAGTTGACCGCCTCGTGATGCACGGACGAAACCATGTAGGATTCCAGGGATACGCGGACAGGCAACTGTTCGCGTCGTTCCCATATCCGAACAAACAGGTCGCACACAATCTCTTCTGCATCCATACGGTTCCCGATGATATGCTCCGCATAGATGCACAGGCGTTTGTAACAGGAACGGAAGAGCCGTTCATATTCGCCGACGTCGCCTTGCCGTATCTGTTCGGCAGAAACAGGTAGGTTCAGTTTGTTCACTTGCATGGATGAATGGTGCTGAAGCCGGATAATTTAACCGTTAACCGGCCGAAAGCCCTTCATTAACCGCAACAAATCTCTTATTATAAGAGGTTTATCCCCCTCCCCATGGGTAATACGCTTATTTTCTACGTAATATGTACATGTCGTCTTTGTCATAGTGAAAAAGTACTAATCAATAATCCAGTTCAGTGCAACAAAGATACAGGGAATTTTTCTAAATGAAAAAAATTTCTCTACATTTGCCGGCAATTTAAAATCAATTCAAGATGAAAAGAAAAGCAGTATTAATGATTTATGTAGGGGCCGCTCTGTCGGCCGTTGCATTCGGGCAGTCGAAAGAAAAAAACCTGTCCGAACCGCGGGTGGTTACGCCCGGGACATGCAGTTCCGCGCCGTCGGATGCAGTCGTTCTGTTTGACGGAACGGATTTTTCGCAGTGGGAAAGCGTGAATGGCGGAGACGTCAAATGGAAGCTGGAAGGCAACGCCATGACTGTCGTGGAAAAAACGGGGAACATCCAGACCCGGCAGTCGTTCGGCGACTGTCAGTTGCACATCGAGTGGCGAATCCCTGCCGGCGTCGCCGGCGAGGGACAGCACCGCGGAAACAGCGGCATTTTCCTCCAGAAACAGTACGAAATACAGGTGCTGGACAGCTACAACAACCTGAACCAAACGTATGTGGACGGCCGCGCCGGGAGCATTTACACCCAGTCGCCCCCCCTGGTCAACGCCAGTCTTCAGCCCGGCGAGTGGCAAACCTACGATGTGGTCTACATGGCGCCGCGTTTCAAGGCCGACGGACAGGTAGAGATTCCGGCCCGGATCACCGTTTTCCACAACGGCGTTCTAATTCAGAACCATTTTGTCATCGAAGGCACTACGTACAACAAAAACGGTTACAACCCCCATTACCGTGCGCCGTTGGAGTTGCAGGATCACGGAAATCCGGTCAGTTTCAGGAATATCTGGATACGGGAATTGTAGTCAGCGGACGTCGTGCAGTACACCGGATGTCCGGTACGGGATACCGTCCGGAGCATATTTCATCCGGGAATATTTGCGTAGTATTTTGATAAGCACTACTTTTGTGCCGTTTTTGTCAAAATAATAGAACAGTATAGAATGCCAACCATTTCAAAACGGGGAATCAGTATGCCTGCTTCCCCTATCCGTAAACTTGTGCCGCTGGCCAACCGCGCCAAAGCGAAAGGAATCAAAGTCTACCACCTGAACATCGGGCAACCGGACTTGCCGACGCCGGAAGTCGGGCTGGACGCGGTACGCCGCATCGACCGGACGGTGCTCGAATATTCGCCCAGCGAAGGAATTCTTTCTTTCCGCGAAAAACTGGTGAAGTATTACCACAAGTTCAAGATCAACGTCGATCTGGACGACATCATCATCACGACCGGCGGTTCGGAAGCGGTCTCCTTTTCGTTCATGGCCTGCCTCGACCCGGGCGACGAGATTATCATCCCCGAACCGGCCTACGCCAACTACATGGCCTTTGCCATCTCGGCCGGCGCCGAAATCAGGACCATCCCCTCCTCCATCAACAGCGGCTTCAAACTGCCTTCGATGGACGAGTTCGAAACGCTGATTACGGAGCGTACGAAAGGAATCATGATCTGCAACCCAAACAATCCGACCGGCTACCTGTATACGCAAAAGGAGATGAATCAGCTGCGCGACATCGTGAAAAAATACGACCTCTTCCTTTTTTCGGACGAAGTCTACCGCGAATTTTGCTACACGGGCGCTCCGTATATTTCCGCGTTTCATCTGGAAGGTATCGAAAACAACGTCGTGCTGGTCGATTCCGTCTCCAAGCGCTACAGCGAGTGCGGCATCCGCATCGGCGCACTGATTACCAAGAACAGCCAGGTGAAGGACAATGTGATGAAATGGTGCCAGGCGCGGCTGAGTCCGCCCCTGATCGGGCAGTTTATCGCCGAGGCGTCGCTCGACACGCCGGAGGAATACATGCTCGCGACGTACAATGAATATCTGGAGCGGCGCAACTTCCTGGTCGACGGCGTGAACCGTATCGACGGCTGTTATTCGCCCATACCGATGGGCGCCTTCTACACGGTCGTCAGGCTGCCGGTGGACGACGCGGACGAGTTCTGCGCCTGGTGTCTGCGCGATTTCAGTTACGAGGGACAGACCATCATGATGGCGCCGGCTTCCGGTTTCTACACCTCGCCCGGCTACGGGAAGAACGAAGTGCGCCTGGCCTACGTCCTGAAAAAGGAAGACTTGGCCATGGCGCTGCTTATCCTCGAAAAGGCGCTGGAAACCTACCCCGGACGCACGAAAAAGAATGGAGAATGGAGAGTGGAGAATGGAGAATGAAGGGGCCTTGCGTTCTGCCGTTCGCAGAGATGGTCGGGCCAAATTATTGAATCATTGAATTTCGAACTGTTCATAGCACGAAGGGTGCATTTCAGCAAGGCGACGGGCGAATCGCGGGCGACACCCCCGGCCATACGGATCGCGATGGCGGGCATTGCGCTGGGGTTGTGCATGATGATTCTTTCCGTAGCCATTGTGATTGGGTTCAAGAAGGAAGTCCGCAACAAGGTGATCGGCTTCGGGTCGCACATCCGGATCACCCATTTCGACAGCAATACGTCCTACGAAACCGTGCCGGTGATGGTCAGCGACACGCTGATGGACGAACTGCGCACCTGGCCGGGCGTGCGCCGCGTCGAACGGTTTGCCACCACGCTGGGCATGATCAAGACCGAAACGGAATGTCAGGGTTTTGTGCTGAAAGGGGTGGACGAACATTTCGACGGGTCGTTTTTCCGCGAATACCTGACGGAAGGCGAACTGTTCACGGTCGATCCGGAAAAACCCTCGACCGACGTCCTGATTTCCCGTTACCTGACAGATATGCTGGGTCTGAAGTGCGGCGATTCGTTTGTAGCTTATTTCGTGCAGGACGCCGAACAGATGCGTGCACGCAAGCTCCATATCCGCGGGATTTACGACACGGGCTATCTGGACTACGACAAACTCTATATCCTGGCCGACATCCGGCAGATCATCCGGCTGAACGGCTGGGAGAGCGATGCCGTCAGCGGGCTGGAACTGTTCGTTGACGACTACAGTCGCCTCGACGACCTGTCCGAAGCGCTTTATTTCCACCTGTTCGACCGGAAAGACCGCCTGGGAAATACGTTCTACGTCCGTTCCATCAAGGAACTGAACCCGATGATATTTAACTGGCTGGATGTGCTGGACATCAATGTGGTGGTGATTCTGGCGCTGATGATGGCCGTTTCCGGGTTTACCATGATCTCGGGACTGCTGATCATTATCCTGGAACGTACACGGATGATCGGCATCCTGAAAGCCCTGGGACAGGAAGACCGGAGCATCCGCAAGGTGTTTCTCTACATCGCTTCCTTTCTGATCAGTAAGGGCATGTTGTGGGGCAATGTGGCCGGTCTGGCCATTTGCCTCATACAGTCCCGTTTCCATGTGATTGCGCTCGACCCGTCCAATTATTATCTGGATACCGTGCCGATAGACCTGAGTTTCACCTCCTGGCTGCTGATCAACCTGGGAACGGGACTCGTTTCCATGCTGATGATGCTCGGCCCCTCTTACCTGATTACCAAAATACATCCGGCACGGACGATTCGCTTCGAATAATAAACTTGTTTAAATGAGGAAAGTGAAACTTGTTTTTATCTGCCTGTTACTTACAAAAGGCTGGTTTTATGCACAAAACTCCCTGAAAATTTGGGAGGGAACACCGATGACAAAGAAGCAAAAAAGCAGCGAACTGACCGTCTTTCTTCCCGAAAGAAAGGATACGTCAGGCATTTCGGTGATTATCTGTCCGGGAGGAAGTTATTACTGGCTGGATATGGACAATGAGGGTTATGCCGTGGCCAAACGCCTGAACGAATCAGGCATAACGGCATTTGTGCTGAGGTATCGGACGGCGAAAAAAGACAATTGTCACCCCGCCATGATACAGGATTTGCAGCGAGCCATGCAATTAATCAGGGAGAACTGGAATACATACGGTATAGACTCGGCAAAAGTCGGCGTGATGGGCTTCTCGGCCGGGGGACATCTGGCCGGAATGGCGGCCGCTTACTTTGATACTAACTTTATGGAGACGCTGCATATCCACCCGGACGTTTCATTAAAGCCGTATTTTGTGGCAATGATTTATCCTGTGGTGTCCATGTCCGACAGCATTGCTCACAAAAAGTCCCGGAAAAACCTGCTTTCCGGAAATTATACGCCGCAACTGCAAAATCAGCTGTCGCTGGAGCAAAACGCCAGGAGCGACATGCCACCGGTCTTTCTCCTGCATTGCGTGAAAGACAGGACGGTTGATTATCGCAACAGCCTGTACCTCCAGCAGGCTTTGAGAGAAAAAGGAGTCAAACATCAATTCTTTCTGTTTGAACAGCCGGGACACGGATTCGGAATTAAGCCCAAAGACAAGGCAACAAACTGGATAAATGAATTTATAAACTGGCTAAAAACCATATGAGATTCCCCGAAATTGAACTCGCAAAAGAAAATTTTCCCGGTATATGCAGCGTTTTGAAAACAAGTTACATCTAAGCAATCAGTACAGCGTTTACAAATGCCGTTACGTGTTTTAAGGAATGAGTGAGAAACAACTGATAGCAGGCTGTCTGAAAGGCGACAGAAAGAGCCAGAAGGAATTGTACGATTTGTATTCCCGGAAAATGATGGGGGTCTGTCTGCGCTATGTCGGCGACAGGGAGACGGCGCGTGATTTGCTGCAGGATGCGTTCGTCAAAGTCTTCACTTCGCTGGACACGTTTACGGGTACGGGGACGCTGGATGGATGGATACGGGCCATATTTGTGAACAGTGCACTGGAACATCTGCGGAAGCGGGACATTCTGCGCGATTCGATAGATATAGAAAGCATGCACGAAGTACTGGAAGATGAAGATACGGCCATCTCGAAGATGTCGGCCGGAGAGTTGATGGAGCTGGTACAGTCGTTGCCGGAAGGGTTCAAGGCGGTATTCAACCTGTATGCCATCGAAGGGTATTCGCATAAAGAGATTGCCGGGAAGCTGCACATTACGGAGAGCACCTCGCGATCGCAGTACGCAAGAGCCAGAAAATGGTTACAGGAACGGATAAACCGTTATGAATGAAAAAGTGAAGTAAGAATAAAGAAGACAGATAAAATGAAGAGACAGGGTTCATGGGAGGAAGCAGTCCGGTCAAAGCTGAACGATTATGAAGCGGAAACAGCGCCGGAAGACTGGCATGTGATTGCAGACCGGTTGCCGGGCGTGCAGGGGCGAACCATCCCGTTTCACGTGCGACGCTATGCGGCTGCCGTCATTGCGCTGTTGCTGATGTCGGCAGGCGGTTATCTTTATCATCAGCGGCAAACGCACCATGCCGCAGAATTTGCCGAAACACCGCTTCAGGAAACGGCAAAACCGGACGGACTCAAACCCCCTGTCCTTCCGTCTGCCGGCACCCCGTCACGCCCATCAGTGGCCGACGCCTTACCGGGAAAACGCTCCCGAACCGTCCAGGCCGCCCCGCTGGTAAAAGAAGAAAAACCTCCGGCAGAAGAAGTCGCTCAAGAACAGGTTTTACCCGCCGACCCTCTCGCCGATGAAACGCCGGAAACGCCGTCCGATCACCCCTCCACGGAAGCATCGGCACGTGCGCAAACCAGACCGGCCGAAGACGGCGACATCTCCACCCTGCTTGCCGAGGCCAGCCCCCGTTCTTCGGAGAAACGTTCGCAAAAGCGATGGGGCATCGGCATGGGTGGCGGCAGCTATTCCATCGGCGCCAGCGACGGCGGAATGAATCTGCCCATGTCCGATCACTCTCTGGTCTACAACGCCGAAGCTTCACCCAGACCCATGCTGCGGTCGGAAGCGAAAAAACAGAATCTGTCGCACAAGTATCCGCTGTCGTTTGGTCTGGGAGTAAGCTACGCGCTGAACGACCGCTGGGCGTTGCAAAGCGGTTTAACGTATACACTGCTCCGGTCGGAATGGATCACCGTCTCCGACGGCTATCCGGGCGAAGCCGGGCAGCAACTGCATTTCATCGGTCTCCCGTTGAGTGTGAACTGTAAAATAGCCGAATGGAACCGCCTCCGTTTCTACACCACGGGCGGTATCCTGGCGGAATGGAACGTCAGCGGACAAATCCGTACCGATTATTTGAACGGCGGCGAGAAAATCCGGACGGAAAAAGAATCCGTCCGGATGAAGGAAGGGCTGTGGTCGGTCAATGCACGCGCCGGCATAAGCTATCCGCTGGTTCGTTTTGTAAACGCTTACGTCGAAGGAGGCGCCAGCTATTATTTTGATAATGGGAGTTCCGTCGAAACCATTCGTTCGGATAAACCTTTTCAACTATCTTTGCAGGCGGGAATTCGTCTCGGATTCTGAAACAGATAAAAAAACAATCAAATCACTAAAAGAAAAAAGAAATGAAAAAATGGAATTTGAAGAGTGCGGCGTTATGGATAACAGCCATAACCCTGTTCACATCCTGCCTGGAAGGCGGCAGGAACACAACAAGCGGTACGGTGATAGGAACCGTACGGCTTGACACGAAAACGTTCAAGAACGTACTGGACGTCCTTGGAGGAACGTTCTATGCGCCTCAGTTTGAAACAATGCAGGAAGGCGCCTGCTGTATCGTCGTTTACGAACTGGATTTCAACGCGCCGGAAAACGAGCCGACCCTGCTGCAGGCAAACGGTTATTATACCGTCACGATTTCCTACAAGGAAGACATTGACAAATATTACCTGTCGTCCGTACAAACGGATACAGCTACCGTCATGTCCGATGAAACGACCGTCATAGATCCGGTAAACAGCAAGTTAGGTTATTTAAACGGCATCCTGTTCATGGCGCACCAGCTGAAGAAAGCTTCCGACCAGCGGGAAATCTGGCATCTCTCGTATGATCCGCAAGCCACGATAAAGGAAGAAAACGGCCGGCAAATCTACGATGTATACTTGCGTGCCACCGTGCGGGTGTCGAGCACCAAGACTCAGGAAGAAAGCTATGACTTGTGCGCCTATGATATGAAGTATCTCATGGAAAGCGCCGCACAACGGGCAAAAAATGCAGGAAACACCGTGTTCGCCATCCGTTTCAATTACGTATCCGAAATCAAGGAGGATACCCTGACCTGGAAATACGAAGATATGGACATGAGTGTATCGGAAATTCTACCGGAAACAACGTGATTTATTTGAATTGAGAATTGAGAATTGAGAATTGAGAATGAAGCGTTGGGAATGCCATTTGTAACAAGTGTCGGATGTCGACATCCACTGTTACGAATAGCATTCTTCTCATTCTCAATTCTCAATTCTGATTACGAATAACCTTCTTTTCATTCTCAATTCTCAATTCTGCGTCGGCTCTGCCTGCGTCGTGTTAAAAGCATGTCTCCAGACATGCTGCAAGCGGGGACGCTTGCTTTTAATACGACGAAGGCTGGAGCCTTCGCCGAGCGAGG
>JAISWC010000129.1 GCA_031271245.1 Tannerella sp.
GATCTGCCAACATCATGGAAATTCCCATGAAATCATGGACCAATCCATTAAAAAGATGAATCGTTCTATCTTTTCATAGAAAATTGTATACAAAAGATGAAATTCGAAATCAAAATGACAAAGCAATGCAATGAGAAAGAATAAAAGAACATCGCCACTCGGAGCAATATTTTTCCTGATGCAATACATATTGGTTATGGCAATAGCAACCACCCTGGAAATGGCATTATTAGAGGAATGGATTATCGCCGTCCCGCGAGGAACGTTTCAGGGAACAGCGACTGTCATCATCGGCAGTATCATCGTCTTTGCAATAAGTTGGGGTGTGAGCTGTTTTCTTTCTGCAAACTATTTAAAAAGGTTTTATAGAAATAAGGAACAGCTTGAAGGGGAAAATAGCAGCCTGCCGAAAAAAACGGGAATGTTTTATATCGAAATGAGACAGGAACACAGTTTGTCACTCTCGTTTGGTTTAGGCATCATAACCGTGATTTTACTTCAGTTATTTACAAATGATTATTTTATCTCTATTCCTCACGGAACACACAAAGGAGGCATGACAGCCGCAATCGGTTCGTTAATTATATGCGCAACGGTTTTCATACTTGCATTGAGTGTGACACTGCTTGTGAACTATTTTAGAAAGAAAAATGGCCATAAAGGTTCAATATAACAAGACCTCGCTCCAGCAGTTGGAGAAACAGTTGAAAATCCGCGAGCGCTCGCTGCCGACGATCAAGAGCAAGGAGAGCGCCCTGCGCATGGAGGTGACGCGCACCAAAGACGAGGTACACACGCTGGAGCTTCGGCTCGAAAACGAAATCGGCGGCTATGCAGACATGGCCGTGTTGTGGAACGAGTTCCGGACGGACCTTATCCGTGTCAGGGACGTGTCGCTGTCGACCCGGAAAATCGCCGGCGTCGTCATCCCCGTGCCGGGGGACATCGACTTTGAAATCCAGCCCTACAGCCTGTTCAACGTGCCCGCGTGGTACACCGACGGCCTTGAACTGCTGAAGGGACTGGCGCGCACGGGCATCGAAGCCGAATTTGCGCGGACGAAGCTGGAACTGCTCGAACATGCGCGGAAAAAAACAACGCAGAAAGTAAATCTGTTCGAGAAAGTCCAGATACCGGGCTACCGGGATGCCATCCGGAAGGTGAAACGCTATATGGAAGACGAACAGAGCCTGTCCAAGGCGTCGCAGAAGATCATGCGCGCCAACCAGGAAAAACGGAAGCAAAAAGAGGAGGAAATGACCGTATGATAGTCAAAATGAGCAAATACGCCTTTATGGTGTATCACAGGGAATATGAGCGGTTTCTCGAACAACTGCGCGGGATTGGCGCCGTGCACGTGCAGGAACGGGAACCGTCGGGCGACGTGGAAGCGAGCCGTCAGTTGCAGGCCGAACGCAAACGCCTGCGGACGCAGTTGCTTTTCCTCGAAAAACGGCAAAACGAAACGCCGGCGGAAGACTCGAAAAACAAACGGACGCCGGCGCCGGCGCGCAGCCTCACAAAGGCGGAAGGTGCCGCCCTGCTGGGCGAAATCGAACAGGCGGTCGAGGAGTTGACCCGGCGGCAGGCCGTCCGGCAGTCGCTGGAGAAGGACATCGCCCAGCTGTCGGTCTGGGGCGAGTTTGACCGCGCAACTATTGACCGTCTGCACGAAGCCGGATATGAAGTGACGTTTTTCACCTGCCCGGCCTCAGCCTTCGACGCGGCATGGGAAGACCTCCATCACGCGATTTGCATCAACCGGGTGCAGTCGACGGTCTACTTCCTCACCGTCACCCCCGTATCTGCGCCGCCCGACATCGGCGCCGAGCGTGTCCAGTTGCCGGCGCACGGCTTGCGTGAACTCCGCGCGCACCTGGCCGCGGAACGGGAATATGCAGACGAACTGGACAGGAAACTGACGGACATCGCCTTCAACGACCGTCTTTCGCTGAAAAGCTACGACACTCTGCTGCTGAACGAACTGGCGGCGGAAAACGTGCGCCTGAACACAGGCCGGGAAGTGGAAGACAAACTGCGGCTGCTCGAGGGATGGATTCCGGCGGCGAAGGAAAAAGAAATGGAACAGGCGCTGGCGGCGGACGGCTATTACTTCCGGAAACTGAAAGCCACGCCCGACGACAGCGTGCCCGTCCAGTTCCGCAACAATGCCTTTGCGCGCCAGTTCGAAATGATCAGCCGCCTCTACATGCTGCCGAAATACAATGAACTGGACATGACGCCCTTTCTGGCGCCCTTCTTCATGGTCTTTTTCGGGCTGTGCCTGGGCGATTCGGGCTACGGGCTGCTGCTGCTGCTGGTCGCCACGGGCGCGAAACTGTTCATGTCGCAAAAACTGCCGGCCTCGATGAAGCCCGTGCTTTCACTGGTGCAGATACTGGGCACCTCGACGCTGTTTTGCGGACTGCTGACCGGCGCATTTTTCGGCATGAACGTGTATGACTGGGGCGTCCCGGCGCTGGACTGGCTGAAGGAAAGGGTGGCGCTGGACAACAGCCAGATGTTTATGCTGGCTCTGCTGCTGGGAGTCGTACAGATACTCTTCGGCATGAGCCTGAACGTCGTCAACCGAATGATACAGTTCGGTTTTGTCCACGGGCTGTCCACCATCGGGTGGATCATCTTGCTGGTAAGCATCGGCGCGGCCAGTCTGTTTCCGGACGTGATGCCGTTGTTCGGCGCCGTGCATCTGGTCATTGTGGGTATCGCCGCCGTGCCGATCTTCCTGTTCAACTCGCCGGGGAAAAATATTTTCCTGAACATCGGCCTGGGCGTGTGGGATACGTACAACATGGCGACGGGACTGCTGGGCGACGTACTGTCGTATGTCCGGTTGTTTGCGCTCGGCCTTTCGGGCGGCATTCTGGCCAGCGTCTTCAACAGCCTGGCCACGGGGATGCGCCCCGACAACGCCGTTTTAGGCCCGATCGTCATGGTGCTGATCCTGCTGATCGGACACGCGCTCAATATCTTTATGAACGTACTGGGCGCCGTGGTGCATCCGATGCGCCTCACGTTTGTGGAGTTCTTCAAGAACGCCGGCTACACGGGCGGCGGCAAAGCGTATCAACCTTTTAAATGGAATTATTAATCAAGTAACAATACATAATTTTTAGAACGATGGAAATGAATTTATTATTGGCGTATGCAGGTATAGCCGTGATGCTCGCCCTGTCGGGCATCGGAAGTGCATACGGAGTCACAATTGTAGGGAGTGCGGCGGTAGGCGCGATGAAAAAGACCGACGGTGCGTTCGGCAATTTTCTGGTGCTGACGGCGCTTCCCGGCACGCAGGGTTTGTATGGATTTGCAGGATACTTCATGTTTCAGAACATATTCGGTCTCCTCACCTCCTCCATTACAAGCCTCCAGGCGGCGGCTGTCTTTGGCGGCAGCCTGTCGATGGGGCTGGTCGGACTGTTTTCGTCCATCCGTCAGGGTAAGGTATGCGCCGACGGCGTCGCTGCGATGGGACAGGGACATGACGTGTTTACAAACACCCTGATTCTGGCCGTATTCCCCGAACTGTACGCCATCATCGCGCTGGCCGCCGTCTATCTGATCGGCGCCGCCGTCGTGTGAGGGAGAAGTGCATTTATTTTAGGTATTAATCAGGTCGAAAGCCGCCTCCATACCGGGGACGGCTTTCTTTTTAGCATGGCACGCAGATGACACAGATGATCAGGACTTACGCAGATTTTTTTCTGTGTAAATCTTTCAAATCTGTGTCATCTGCGTGCCAAAAAAAGCGAGGAAGGAAACAATCGGGTCAATAGTTGTTTTTATGTTATTAGCGTGAAACTGTTTCGCTTCACTCGCCTTGATCATTGAATCTTTGAATTGTACCTAATCGAGTTCATCGTCATTGAGCGCATGATATGCAATAAGTCCCTGGATGGAAGACTCTTTTATCTGGTCTACCCTGGTGCCAAATTCCGCGGCAATTTCTTTCAGTACTTCCGAAAAGGCGAAGGCTCCCGAACCGACAAACCGTATCCGGTAAACCTTGTAGTCGTACTGGCAAATATTGCGCGTAAAGAAGTCCCGCAGATTCTGAGTCAACAGGCTGTAGACATATTGATTCTCCAGGTTCTCCGCCAGGAAACGGGACACAAATACCAGGAAACGGGTAGGAGAGGTGCTTTCGTAGACGGCCTCCATGACGTCATTGGCATTAATGCCGAATTTCTCGTAAAAAAGAGTTGCCACCTCGACAGGAACGAGGTCTTTCAGTAAATTGGCCAGAAACAGCTTTCCGAGAACGGCCTCACTGCCTTCGTCTCCCAACACGTATCCCGCAGGTCTGACGTTCTTGACGATTTTTTCTCCGTCGTAAAAACAGGAATTGGAACCCGTCCCCAGGATACAGGCAATCCCGGTATCGTTCTTAAACAGGCCGCGGGCAGCTCCCAGCAAATCGCTTTCGACCTGCGTGACGGTTTTGAACTGGGAAATCAACGATGACTGGACGACCGTTTTCTTTTCCTCGGTCGCACATCCGGCGCCATAAAAGTAGATACGGTTAATCTTTCGTTTAAAAAAGATTTCCGGCAAGTTAAGCCGAATGCTTCGGCTTATCTCTTTTCTTTTCTGAAAATAGGGATTGATTCCCTCCGTAATAACCCTCTGAACGAGGTGGTCTCTTTCGACCAAAGCCCACTCTGTGCGGGTGGACGTACTTTCTGCAATAAGTTTCATTGTCCGGCGATTTTATTAATGCCGCAAATGTATGTATTTTTAATCACATAAGGCACTCTTTTAAAGATAAATTTTTACGTGTATCGCATAATATCCTTAAATATTTGTGCCTTCCGACTAATTAATTCTATTTTTGTACCCGAAAAAACGTACAAGTTATCATTATGGCCTTTGAGAAAATAACGGAAGCGACTTCGCTTTACGGCGATTTGGAGCAGAAAACAACGCGCGGGATGCTGGAGGAAATGAATGTGGAAAACGCGAAAGTCATCCAGGCCGTGCAGAACGCCATTCCCCGGATCGAGGAACTGGTGAACCGGATTGTCCCGCGGATGCAGCGGGGCGGACGCCTGTTCTATCTGGGCGCGGGAACGAGCGGCCGGTTGGGCGTGCTCGACGCCTCCGAGATTCCGCCGACATTCGGTATGCCTTCCACGTGCGTCGTCGGACTGATTGCCGGAGGCGATGCGGCGCTCCGTGCGCCGGTCGAGAATGCGGAAGACGATACCGAACAGGGATGGAAAGACCTGCTGCAACATCGGGTCAACGACCGCGACACCGTCACGGGCATTGCCGCTTCGGGCGCGACGCCCTACGTCACGGGCGCCTTGCGGGCTGCGCGGAAGCATGGCATCCTTACGGCTGTCATTACCGGCAATCCCGGTTCGCCGGCGGCGGCCGAGGCCGATATTCCGATTGAAGTGATTGTCGGGCCGGAGTACGTGACCGGCAGTTCGCGCATGAAATCGGGCACTGCGCAAAAACTGGTGCTCAACATGATTTCCACCTCCGTCATGATTCAACTGGGGCGCGTGAAGGGAAACAGGATGGTTCACATGCAACTTTCCAACCGGAAACTCGTCGAGCGCGGAACCCGGATGCTTGTCGAAGCGCTGGGTATTCCCTGCGAACAGGCGCATACCTTACTGTTAATACACGGTTCCGTTCAGAAGGCGATGGAACACTTCAGGGGGGAATAAATTTACCGAATGACGATTTTACGGACGGTTTCTTCGATACGGACAATGTAGTATCCTTTCGGGAGGGATACAACGTATTCTTCGGACGGATGTTTGATTTCAATCTCCTTTACCCGGATTCCTACGATATTGTATATCTCCAGCCGGCTTTTGGCCGGAGCGTCCGTGACAATGATACGGTTGTCAATCACGCTTACTTTTACTTTCAGCGTGTCCTCCAGCGGTTGCACGGCATGGACACCCGGCACAGATGCAACGGTTTCCGCCTGCGCCGGAAGCGCAAACCACACCGGGCATCCCGCCGTTAACAGCCCTACTATCAATGCTTTTGTCCGTTTCTTCAAGTTCATTGGTCGTCTTTTGATCCTTTTTCGTAGCGTCAAAATTACAAAAACTATTTCAATTGGCAGGCAAAACCGTTTTTTTTTCATCCAGTGACAGTTTCATTCCTTCCACGCCGACGACGGTTCCGGGGAACACCGCTTCCGCCTCGGCCTGTAACACGCCGAGGTCCTCGTAGCGTGCCGAGTAATGGCCGATGACTAACCGTTTCACCTGTGCCCGCCGGGCAATCTCGGCCGCCTGACGGGCGGTGGAGTGAAACGTTTCCCTTGCACGTGGCAAATCCGCCTCGATAAAGGTCGCCTCATGATACAGACAGTCGCAGCCTTCGATCCACGGGACGATTTCCGGCGCAAAAGCCGTGTCCGAGCAGTAAGCATAGCGTTTCGGAGGGTCGGCCGGGTGCGTCAGGCGGCTGTTCGGAATCACGTCGCCTTCGGGTGTCACGTAGTCCGCGCCCTGCTTGATCCCTGCCAGCTCTTTCACCGGAATCCGGTAGAAATCCGTCATCTCGCGTATCAAATGCGGGTCGGAAGGCTTTTCAGCAAAGAGATAGCCGCACGTGGGGATACGGTGTTTCAGTGGAATCGACCGGACACACAGCGAACGATCTTCCATCACTACCGCATGTTGACGGGGGTCAATCAGGTTCAGACGGACAGGGTAAGGCAGTTCCCTGCAGAACACGGCCAGTACCGGACGCAGGAAATCAGCCAGCGCCTGCGGCCCGTGAATCACCAGTTCTCCCTTTCGTCCCAACATGCCCAAGGTAGAAATCAGCCCCGGCAAACCGAAACAGTGGTCGCCATGCAGATGAGAAATAAAAATATGATTCAGCCGGTTGAAGCGGACATGCATCCGGCGCATCTGCAACTGAGTGCCCTCGCCGCAGTCGACAAGGTAAAGTTTGTCGCGCAGATCCACCACCTGCGACGTTGTCGCGTGTCGCAGCGTCAGCGTCGCCGAACCGCATCCCAGCAAAGTGATTTCAAAACGTGCCATTCGTCATCTTTTGGTTTGATGACGCAAAATTACATGAAAATTCCGGATTCCCAAGCCGTCTTTCAATAGGTTGTTTAACTGACTGTTCGTCCAGCATGAATGTTTTTTGCGTTTTTAATTTTTTGAGCTGCTCTTTTTGAACTTCTTCAATACTTTTAGCCGGTGTCGGTTGATTTTCAGGCAATATCCCACCTACTCGCTCAATGGTTTTCCGAACTTCCTGTCCTACCTGATTATGCGTTGCGACAGCGTTACGGGCGCGTTGCTCTTTCCTGATTTTTTCTTCGGCAAGCATCTGATTCCATTGCCTGATATCGCCGCGAATAACCAGCCGTTTATTGTCTTCGTCGAGCCGGTTAAAATAATCGACAACTTCCTGCCGTCGCGTTTGAATGGCAAAATAAGTTTGTCCTGTAGCGATGATTTCCTTGCGCAGACCGCCGTTTTGTACAATCAGGTAACAGGTATAGCGCGAGAGCTTGTAATCAACAATCTGTCTCGGTCGCGCTTTCGACGGCATTTTGACCGTTTTGTTGACCTCAACAAAATGATCGACGATCTCAAAACCGCTATTCCGACATGCCAGTATAGCTCTGTCCAATACGTTTGAAAAATTGCACCATTCTACATATTCCAGTACCGGAACCAGTTCACGGGCTAACAAAACTCGTTACTTGCCTCGTCGGCATGTTTGATTTGCTCGAAACCCTGATACTCTTTTGCTGTTAAGGAATACGAAATAAACAGATATGAAAGGCATATATTCTCTTCAAAATATGCAGGTTACATTTTGCGTCAATGTAAACGTAACGAAGCAATCCTGAATATTTTCCTTAACTTAATGACATTAGGTTCGCCAGGGGTTTATCTGGATTTGATCAGAAATGCTTTTTTGAAAACTTTTCGCTGTCCGTCCGGGTGATAGCAGTCGGCATAAAAAATGTATACATCCGGTCGGAGACGGTTCCCGTCCAGTCCGTAGCCGTCCCAGCGAATATTACTTTCCTGTCCGGACAACTGGTTGTTGGATATCTCCGCGAGTTTCCTCCCATCCAGCGAGAAAACTTCCATTTTCAGGCGGTAACCCGTCCTGTCCGCCCGGTACACGATTACGTATTCATCCGTTTCGGGAACGTATCTCGGCGGAAGCAGCGAAATAGATTCTCCATTCTCCGGCACACCGTATTGCGAATTTCGACAGCCGGGTGTACCGTATCCCGCGGCGGCAGTAGCCGACGTCCAGTTGGATGCGTCCTGCGTGTCCGCTTCCGGCTGAATGCGCTCCAGCGAAACGCCTTTCGGGTTTTTGATGGCGTCGTTGTGCCATTTGGAGGAATAACCGATTTCGTCGATAATGACCCCGTCTCTTGTCCGGCACAAAACCAGATCGGCGCCGGTGTTGCTCAACTCCGGCAGTTTCAGTTCGCAGACTGCTTCCGGCGAGGAAGTGGAATAAAAACTCAGTACGCCTTCGCGATGACCGGTCAAAACAATATGGGCGCCCGGCGGTACCGGTTCGGTAATGGAAGACAGCGCATAACGGGTACGCAACTCGCCGTCCTCCCTCCGGGTAGCGACCGACAGCCCGATCAGGCGCAGCGCCCGGCCGGAACGGTTGTACAGTTCGATATACTCGCTGCCTCCCGGGAAAGGCTCCGGAAGAATTTCGTTGAAGACAAGGACTTTTTCATAGATAATCCAGTCTTCTGCGGGCACAT
>JAISWC010000023.1 GCA_031271245.1 Tannerella sp.
AAAAGTACCGCTCATCCATTTGGAAGCGAGTTCCGGGTCGCCTCCGAACCAGCCCGAGAACAGCGCCACGTTCTTGGCGGAAAGATACAGTTTCAGATTCTGGACACGGAGCGACTTCAGCAAACGCTCGTTAAAGGTGTATGACAGGGAGATGTCCTGTATCCGCACCCAGGTGCGCGACTGAAGCCCCTGAAAACGGCCGTCGGCACGGAAATTGATCACCGGATAGATATTGCTTCTGTTTTCCGGCGTCCAGTACGGACGGTTGAAATAAGTTGCTTCGTCGAGGATGCGTCGCGGCTCCTGATAATGCCGGAAAGCAAGTTCATTACTTTCCAGATAGCGGTCGTTTCCGCCGAAGATGCCCACCGCCAGTGCATACAGTTCAAAATCCCTGTAGCGCAGCGTCGTGCCGAAATTCAGCCTGAAATTCTCCTTTCTGTAGCCGAGTATCGTCCGGTCTTCGGGCGATATGCCGGGCACGCCGTCTACCATATCGTCATACTTCGGATTACCGGGCTGTGTACCGGTCAGTTTCGTATATTCCGTATCGTCTTCCTGCACAATGCCAACCTGTTTGTATCCGTAGATAACGCCTAAAGGCTCGCCAATAAGGAGCGCATTGTTGGGATCGCTAATATCGTCGTCTTCCTTTCCGTCGCCGTCAAGGTCGTCGCCATAGAGGTGTATCAGTTTGTTATTGTTCTTCCAGAAAGTAAAAAACGTACTCCAGGTCCAGTCCCTATCCTGTATGTTGACCGTTCTGAGGGTAGCCTCCACGCCGTTGTTGTTCACCTGACCCATGGATGCGTAGATTTTGTTAAATCCCGTCATGGAAGGAATGGTACGCTCGAATATCTGGTCGGTCGTTTTACTGTTGTACAGGCCGATGTCGAGGAACAGGCGGTTGTCGATCCAGGCCGATTCAAAACCGTAATCAACGCCGGTCGTCTTTTCCCAGCCCATGTTGTTATTGCTCAGCGAGGACTGTACAATACTGTAATACACCTTGCCCTGCGTGTCCGAAAACTCGTAGAAATTGCCTGCAATGTTTCCGTTGTCCACACGCGCCAGAATAGCGTAGGGCCTAAGGCCCTGATTACCGTTCTGTCCGAAATTGGCTCTCAGTTTCAGGTTGTTCAGCGGTTTGAAGTCTTTCAGGAATTTTTCTTCCGAGATGTTCCACGAGGCGCCGGCTGCGCCGAAGTCACCCCATTTCCTGTTGGAGCCGAAGACGGAAGCGCCGTCCCGACGCCAGGACGCCTGGAAAAAATACCTGTCGTTCAACCCATACTGAATACGTCCCAGATAACCGACATTGGTCCGTACCGTACCGCCTATCCGGTTGCCATTGACACCACTGTTTACGTACAGGTCCATTTTCTGTACCGTAGCCTTGTGCAGGCCGCCAAGCCCCAGCGCCGTGTTTCCGTTTGCCAGGAAATCGGAACCGGTGAAATACGAGACTTCATATTTCTCATAGTCGCGCGTGGCAACCAGCGTTGCATCAATACTGTGTTTCCCGAATCGTTTCGAATAGGAAAGAATATTGTCGAACACATAGTTGTAATTCCGGCTGTTCAGCAGCGAACCGCTCGCCTGACTTAACATGTTCTGGAGTTTTTCGGGCGTGAAAGGCCCGGCAACCGCATACTGATGATACGTTTCATAATAAAAATCGCCCTGCTTGATAAAGTCCATGTTAGGAAGGAAATTGATTTTGTAGCTCAATCCGTCAATCCAGGGAATCTCTACCGTAGCAAAAGCATTGAGGCGGATGTTATGGCGGACGTCCACATTGTCGTGGAATCCGTCATCCACGCCCCAGAGCGGATGCACAGCCTGCTGCGTCAGTGTCGTGGCCGGGTCGATTTCGCGGAAGTTCACCCAGTACGTTCCGGAAGGATATGTCTGGAAGTTTCCGTAACTGGCCGCCTGTCCCGAATAGTCGCGGCGGGAAAATCCGGCATCTGCTCCGATATTCAGCCAGCTGGTAATGTCGGCGCTGATCTTTCCCATCACCGAAATCCGGTCATGCTTGTCGCCGACGAGCACGCCGTGATTAGCTTCGTAGGAAGTAGACAGGTAATAGTTCAACTCTTTCGTCCCGCCCGAAACGGCAATCTGGTAATTCTGAATATTGCCGACATGGGTAATATAATCGAGCCATTCCTTTTCTTCGCCCTTCTTGATCAGGTCTACAAGTTCCGGGATGAAGGTCGAAAGGTCGTCTTCAGCCCGTCCGGCATGTATATTCTGATCGGCCAGCCAGTGAGGGCCGTCCGCCATTTTCGGCTTGTTGTTCGCCCACGTATTGATACCGGCCGACGCATTAAAGAAAATCGTCGGTTTACCGATACGGCCTTTCTTGCTGGTGATGGCGATTACGCCATTCGCCGAACGCGAACCGTAAACGGCCGACGAAACGGCATCTTTCAGCACGTCAATATTGGCAATATCGTTGGGATTAATATCGCTGATACTACCCATAAAGATCACGCCGTCCAGGATAATAAGAGGCTTGTTGTCGCCATTGATTGAATTTTGGCCGCGTATCAGCAAGTCCGGCTCTCCGCCGGATGAATTGATAGCGCCGACATTCATTCCGGTGACGCTGCCTTTGAGCGACTCCATCACGTTCAGGTTGGGAAGCGTGGCCAGCGGGCTGTTTTCCAGTTTGACCGAGCCTAC
>JAISWC010000038.1 GCA_031271245.1 Tannerella sp.
CGTACTATTACGTGGAGATAACCAATACCAATACCGGCGCAGGTATTACCGGCTTAACAGTCGTCACGGCGACGAGCCGCGCGGTGGAGGTAACGGTATCCCAGCCGCCCACCCCTGTCATCCGCCGTTCGGTGACGCTCGACGTCTCGCCGCACTTCCTGAGCGACCCGCCGGCCGGCGTCAGCTACGTCCAAAGCGGCCGCGACCTGGTGATCACGCTCACGCCGCAGCCCATGCTGCCCGCCGGCCACGTGCCGCAGGTGACGACTGACCGCGACGCCGGCGTCACGGTCACGCGCAACGCCGACGGCACCTGGACCGTCTGCATCCGGCAGATACGGCAGGCCCTCACGGTCACGATCACCACCGTCGGCGCCTCTACCGCTACCGGGCAGGTTGCCGCCGCGCAGGCATGGAGTCACAGTCGCCGGCTGTACATCGCGGCCACACAGGCGGGCGAAGCGTATGTATACAATGTGGCCGGCATTCGGGTGAAGACCGTAGCGGTCGTTGCCGGCGCGACGGTCGCCGAGGCGCTGCCCGCAGGCGTGTACATCGTCGCCCTGGAAGGAAAGAGATACAAGGTATCGGTCAGATAGCAGCCCCGCTCCGCGTAGAGACGCAAGATATTGCGTCTCTACAGCGTCGTCGGGGGCGGAGGTGAGGAATTGAGACGCAACAATCTTGCGTGTCTACGGGTGCCATTCTATATGAATGGCACCCGTTTGGCAATCACCGCATCACTTTTGTTCCGATCGGCTCGCCGTTCATCAGCTTTTGCAGATTGCCGGCCGTATCCATGTCAAATACAATGAGTGGCATGTGGTTGTCCCGGCAGAGCGTAATCGCCGTCAGATCCATTACCTTTAATCCTCCGGCATAGATTTCGTCAAAGGTGATTTCATCATATTTCACGGCGGCGGGATCCTTTTCCGGGTCGGCCGTATAGATGCCGTCCACGCGGGTGCCTTTCAGAATGACATCGGCCTCGATTTCAACGGCGCGCAGGCAGGCCGCCGTGTCGGTTGTGAAAAACGGATTCCCCGTACCGCCGGCAATCATCACGACCTGTCCCTGCTGCAAGCGTTCGATGGCGCGCCACTTGCTGTAATACTCGCCAACGGGTTCCATGCGGATGGCCGTCAGGACCGTCGATTTCACCCCCACGGCATCCAGCGCCGAATGGATCGCCAGGCTGTTGATCACCGTGGCCAGCATCCCCATCTGGTCGCCCCTGACACGGTCAAAGCCTTTGGATTCGCCACACAGTCCGCGGAAAATATTTCCTCCGCCAACGACCATCCCGATTTGAATCCCTCTTTCGGCCACTTCCTTAATTTGCAGGGCGTATGCACGGAGACGCACTTCGTCAATCCCGTACCGTTTTTCGCCTGCCAGCGATTCACCGCTCAATTTCAGCAGAATGCGATTGTATTTATTCATATCTAAACATAGTGTACTTCCTTGAATGCGTAGCGGGACACGGCGCCATTCCTGCGTTCGAGCACCAGGTGGCCGGAGGATTCAACATCCCGGATCCAGGCTTCAAAACGTCCGTCGGCATCTTCGTAAGGATAAAATCCGTCGTTCCGGTACTGAGCCTCCACATATTCCCGTTGAATCTGCTCCTGTCCGCCCGACTCCAGCAGCCCGACCAGCTGATGAAATTCGACGCGCAACTGTTTGAGCATGTCCTTCGGGTTATATCCGAGGCCGGTGATCTGTGACAGCGATATCGGATTCGGCGCGTCGCTGCGGAAGATCTGCTGATTCAAATTCAACCCGATACCGATAATGGAACGGGCGATCTTGTTTCCGTCGATCTCGTTTTCGATCAGGATCCCGCCGATTTTGTCGGACATCCAGTAAATATCGTTCGGCCATTTGACGGCCACGGCCAATACATGCCTGTCCAGTATGCGCTTGACGCTTAAGGCCGCCATTTGGGCAACGACAAAAGACTGCGCAGCCGGCAAAAGAACCGGAGCGTACAGGAGGCTGCATGTCAGGTTCCGGCCGGCTTCCGATTCCCATCCCGTGCCGGACTGTCCGTGTCCGGCGGTCTGAAAACCGGCCATGACGGCGCTTTCGTTTATCAATTCGCCGGCTTCCGCCCGCCTGTGCAACTCCAGGTTAGTGGAGTCGGTTTCTTCCAGGTAAATTACCGGAGGAAATTCAAAATCTGCTGTTTCCATCTTTCTGAAAGTAATGGTTATCTGTTTACAGGAGCCAAAAAAGCATCCTCTATATGTTCGAATACTTTACAGGTCTGTCCGTTTTGCGTCAGGCTGATGACATCGAAACGGACGGGAAGCGCCACCCCGTATTTTTGCACGTAAGCATCCGCCGCCGCGGCAATCCGCCGGATTTTGGAATGTCCGACGGATTTTTCGGGCGAGACCAGATAATCCTCCGCACGTGTTTTCACTTCCACTACCACCAGTTCTCCGCCGTTGGCGGCCACAATATCCAGTTCATAACGGTGAAACCGCCAGTTGGTCTGCAAAATCGTGTAACCGCATTCCCGCAAATAGGAACATGCAGCGGCTTCGCCGGCTTTACCCGTATCGTTTTTCTTTGACATGATTCATTTCTGTTTGATGCAGCAAAGATACAAACTTTTTAATATGAATCATCCGGCGCAATTTGTATCTTTGCGGGCAAATGACGCAGACAAACCAAATGAGGCGAAAAGACAAATGAATTTCCGTACACCCATATCCATCCAAAGGCCGCGCGGACAGGCGGGCATTTCGTACCGGGACGCGGTGATGCTGCTGGGGTCGTGTTTTGCGGAAAACATCGGGAAACGGCTGACCGACGGCAAGTTTAACGCGGAGGTCAATCCGTTCGGCATCCTGTACAATCCGGCATCGACGGCGGAAGCCGTCAGGCGGCTGCTGCAACCGGAAGCCTGGAGCGAAAAGGATTTGTTCTTCCATGAAGGCCTGTACCACAGCTGGGCGCATCACAGCCGTTTCTCGGCCGTTTCGCCCGCCGAAAGTCTACACAAAATCAACGAACGGCTGTATGCGGCGGCGGCACATTTGCGGCAGACCGGCTGGCTGTTGGCGACTTTCGGTACGGCGTACGTCTACCGGCTGAAGGAGACCGGACAGGTGGTGGCCAACTGTCACAAACTGCCGGACAGGATGTTTGTCCGCGAACGGCTTTCTGTGTCGCACATCGCGGAGACCTGGGACGAAGCGCTGGCGCGTTTGTGGCGCCTGTGTCCGGCGACGAACGTGCTGTTCACCGTCAGCCCCGTCCGCCACTGGAAAGACGGCGCGCACGAAAACCAGCTGAGTAAGTCCGTCCTGCTGCTGGCTATCGAACAGTTGCAGGCGCGGCATCCCCGGCAAGTCCTGTACTTTCCGGCGTATGAGTTGATGATGGACGAACTGCGCGACTACCGCTTCTATGCGGAAGACATGCTCCACCCTTCGGCGACGGCCATCCAGTACCTCTGGGAGCGTTTTGCGGAAACGTGGCTGGAGGCCGCGGCGCGGGAAACGCTGGATGAAGTGACCGACATCCAGCGGGCTTTGAATCACAGACCGTTGAATCCGCAAAGCGAAGCACATAAACAGTTTTTGTCGCAAACTTTGTTAAAGGTCAGGCGACTTTGCGCAAAGAATCCATACCTTTGCCTGGAAAATGAGGTAAGACAATTGCATGAGATACCATATCAGGAAAATAGCCGCGATCATCGGGGCGAAATATGATATTCTGGAAGAAGGTTACATCGACCATCTGCTGACGGACAGCCGGACACTGTCCTTTCCCGAAACGACGCTTTTTTTTGCCCTCCGGACGCAAACCGGCGACGGAAGCAAGTATATAGGCGAACTGTACCGGCTACGGGTGCGTTATTTTGTGGTGAGCCGCTACCGGCCGGAGTTTGCGGAGATGAAGGATGCCCGTTTTTTAATAGTCGCCGACGTGCTTTCCGCCCTGCAACAGTTGGCGATACATCACCGGAAGCAGTTCGGCATACCGGTCATCGGTATCACCGGCAGCAACGGCAAGACCGTCGTGAAGGAATTGCTCTACCAGTTGCTGCACACGGAGTTCAACATTGTCCGTTCGCCACGCAGCTACAATTCACAGCTGGGCGTGCCGCTGTCCGTCTGGCAAATGAACGGAAGCCACACGCTGGGCATCTTCGAGGCCGGCATTTCACAGCCGAACGAGATGACACACCTGCGGCGAATCATCGCGCCGACCATCGGCATTCTGACCAATATCGGGGAAGCCCACCGGGAAAATTTCGTCTCCCCGCTCCAGAAGTGCCTCGAAAAACTGTCGCTCTTCAACCACTGCGACGTGATTATCTACAATGCCGACGACAAGCACATTGTCCACGGACTGGAAACGGCCTGCCTGTCGCACAAGGGACTGGGCTGGAGCCGTACCGATTCGGAGGCGCAGCTTTTCATCGACTCCGTTCGGTACGGGGAAACCTCTACGGAAATCCGCTGTACGACGTTCGGGATTACCCGCACGTATGAAGTGCCCTTTACCGACGCCGCTTCCATCGAAAACGTGATTCACTGCATCGCCCTGATGACTTACCTCAAACCCACGGCGCTGGGCAGCGTGCAGGCCTTCCGCACGCTGGAGCCGGTGGCCATGCGGCTGGAAGTCAGGGAAGGCATCAATCACTGCCGCCTGATCAACGACACTTACAATTCGGACATCCATTCGCTCGCCATCGCGCTGGATTTCCAGCTCGGCCGGAAGGGAGACGAAAAGCTGAAAACAACGGTGATCCTTTCGGACATTCTACAGTCCGGCATAATGCCGAAAATACTGTACAAAAAGGTGGCGGAACTGTTCCGGCAAAAGAAGGTGGAGCGCGTCATCGGCATCGGGCGCGACCTGAAAACGTACGGCCCGGCAGCGTTCGATATGGAAAGCGCGTTTTACGGCTCGACGCGGGAATTTATCGGTTCGTCCCCGTCCGGGCAGTTCAAGGACGAACTGATCCTGCTGAAAGGTTCGCGGGTGTTCCATTTCGAGCAAATCACCGAACTGCTCGAAAAGAAAGTGCACGAGACCATCCTGGAAGTGAATCTGGATGCCATCGTACACAATTACAATCATTTTCGTTCGCTGCTCCGTCCGGAGACGCAAATCGTCTGCATGGTGAAAGCCTTCGGCTACGGCGTTGGGTCGTACGAACTGGCGAAGACCCTGCAGGAACATCGCTGCGACTACCTGGCGGTGGCGGTGGCCGACGAAGGCGCGGAACTCCGCCGGAAAGGGATTTTCGTTCCCATCATCGTGATGAATCCCGAATTTGGCAGTTTCAACACGCTGTTTGAGTACCGGCTGGAACCGGAGGTCTACAGCTTCAACCTGCTGAACGCACTGATCCGCGAAGCCGAACGGCGCGGCATCGTCTCCTGGCCTGTCCATGTGAAGATAGATACCGGCATGTACCGTCTGGGATTCCGGCCGGAAGACATGCCGGAGGTATGCCGGCTGCTGAAGCAACAAAACGGACTGTATGCCCGTTCGGTGTTTTCCCATTTGGCGGGGAGCGACTCAGCCGAACACGACGGGTTTACGCAGCGGCAGATACGTGCCTATACCGAAGCGGCGAACGTGCTGGAAAAGGAACTGGGTCATCCGGTGACCAGACACCTACTTAATTCGGCCGGCATGGAGCGGTTTACGGAGTATCAGTTCGACATGGTGCGGCTGGGCATCGGGTTATACGGCATCAGCGCGCTGCCCGGTTCGGAAGCATTACAGCCCGTCTGTGCGCTGAAAACGACCATCCTGCAAATACAGCAGGCGCCGGCCGGCAGTACGGTCGGCTACGGACGCAGGAGCCGTGTCGACCGCGACTCGCGGATTGCCGTGCTGCCGGTTGGCTATGCCGACGGCCTGGACCGAAGGCTGGGTAACGGCGCCGGCGAAGTCGTCGTCCGCGGACGGCGCTGCCCCTTCATCGGCAACCTCTGCATGGACATCAGTATGATCGACGTAACAGACGTGGAGGCACAGGAACGGGACGAAGTGACTGTTTTCGGAAAGGGATTGCCCGTCAGTGAAATCGCCCGGAAACTGGACACGATCCCCTACGAAATACTTACATCCGTTTCTCCGCGCGTCAAACGGGTATATTACAGGGAATAAACCGGGAGACAGAGTATGAAAAAAGTACGTATTCCAGTCTATTTACAAATTGTCATCGGGATGTCTGCGGGCATCCTCGCGGGAATCATCGCCCTGCAGGCGGGCGGCGAATCGCTGGTCATCCACTGGATCAAGCCGTGGGGCAAAGTTTTTATCCGGCTGCTCCAGCTGGTAGCCATTCCACTGGTATTCATCTCGCTTGTCAAAGGGGTGGCCGGACTGTCGGACATAAGCCGCTTTTCGCGCATCGGACTGAAAACCGTTGTCCTGTATCTTGCGACCACCGTATTTGCCGTTTTGTTGGGGCTGACGCTGGTCACGGTCGTGAAACCCGGTCGCTTTGTCGATTCAGCGAAAACGGCAGCCCTCGAAGAAGGTTACCGCCTGAAAGTGGGTGAAATGATGCAGTCGCAGCAGGAAAAGGACGGGCCGCTCCGGTTTCTCGACGAGATCGTCCCCGACAATATTTTCAGCGCCCTGAGCGACAACCGCCGGATGCTGCAAATCATCTTCTTTGCCCTGCTGCTGGGCGTGGCAGCGCTGGGTGTCGGGCGGGAAAAGGCGGAGCCGGTCATGAAACTGCTCCATTCCCTCGACGCGATAGTGCTGAAAATGATCGGATACGTCATCCGCCTGGCGCCCTTCGGCGTGCTGGCGCTGATGGCGGGGTTAGTGGTCGACTTTTCGGGCGACATCGGCATCTTCAGCGCACTGGCCACATACGCCGCCACGGTAGTAGCGGGTCTGCTGCTGCTCATGCTGGGATTCTACCCGCTGCTGGTGCGGCTGTTTACGCGCCTTCCGGTGAAGAAGTTCTTCAAGGAAATCTATCCGGTACAGCTGGTCGCCTTCACAACCAGTTCCAGTGCGGCCACCCTGCCCGTCACCATGGATACCGCCCAAAACAGACTGGGTGTGTCGGAGGAAGTGACCTCGTTCGTAATGCCCATCGGGGCGACCGTCAACATGGACGGAACAAGCTGTTTCCAGGCCATCTCGGTCGTCTTCATCGCGCAGGTACTGGGACTGAACCTGGGTATCGAGCAGCTGCTGGTCATCGTCCTGATGACAACCATCTCCTCCATCGGCACACCCAGCATTCCGAGCGGCAGCTACGTCGTAATGACGATGGTACTCACCGCCGTCGGCATCCCGGCCGAAGGCATGGCGCTGATACTGGGCGTCGACCGTCCGCTGGACATGCTGCGCACCTCGGTCAACGTCACCGGCGACATCACCGTAGCCTCCATCGTTGATAAGGATAATAGTTAGGCGGTAAGGGTGCAATTCAAATTGTCGCAGATTTCCGTCCTTGCGAGGCACGAAGCAATCCGGGCCGGGTGCACCCCTGGATTGCTTCGTGCCTCGCAAAGACGCCTCCTGCTTCATCCGGCGGGAAGCTGAAGCTCCGGGCATTTTCTTCCGGACTGTCATTTTGTC
>JAISWC010000077.1 GCA_031271245.1 Tannerella sp.
ACCGTAAAGACCTTGATGAATGGTGGGTCAAGACTTTTACCGACTGGGTCGTTGATTATGGTATCGACGGCTATCGTTTGGATGTCAATATTTACCGTCCCGACCTGTGGAAACGCATCAAACAGAACGCTGCCGCCGCCGGTCATCCGATTGTGGTTTTCAACGAGGCATGGGTGCACAGCGAGGGCGCCGGCGATTTCCTGCAACGCATGATAACGCTTTCCGACCAGCGAAAAGGCCCGGACATGAACGTGTTGCTGCACCGGGATGTGGCGAAGTTTTATCAACAGTTCGACTATTTCCGTATTATCGAGGTCGGTATCCAGTATATGGACCATAGCCGCGATTATGGCTATCTTGACGTGAAACCGTTTTTGGACGCCGCTATTTACGGATATTACGATTCCAGTCCGAAAGGCGCCCTGCAACTGACCCTGCTCAATGCGCCCGCCCAGCCGACGCCCGAAAAACAGTACCCCCAACGCCTGCTTATCGAAGGCGTAAATCCCGGCAAGGTAATCAGGAATGTCAGCATCCGTCCGCTCGGATGGACTTTGCGATATAACTTCGGAATACAAGGCTCGTTACTCGCAGGATTCACAGGCAGTTCCCGTTACGAAATGGAAATCACGCCGTTTGTCCCCGATCGATTGCTCTATTCCACACAACTGTCAAGTCACGACGACGGCTGGGAAGGTTCTCCGTTAGACAAAAATCCTTACGTCGCCGAAGGCAGTCGTTCGATGTTCGGATACAGTTGCCTGTTTACGCCGTCGATACCGCTGTTTATGAGCGGCGAAGAGTTTAATGCCGATTATGTCCCGTTGCCCTCGCACACGCCCGACCTCTATGGAAAAGGCGAACCGGGCAAAGGGCGCTGGCTCTACGCTTCGATGATTGACTGGGAACAGCTGAAACAGCCGTCGAAACGGGATATGCTCGACGATGTGACGCGGATGATCGCCATCCGCAAAGCCGACGCCGACCTTTTCCGTCCGCTGACCTCCGACAAAAAACCGCCTTTGAAAGCGGTGGCGTTGCAGACGACAGGCATTGACAAGGATTCAATACCTGTGCCTTACATGCTGTATAACGACCGTAAAGCCATTGTCGTCTGCGGCAACACCACGGACAGGACGGTCAAGGGCGTTCTGAATATTTCGCTGGCAGGCACGCCGCTCGAAAATGCAACGCAACTTCAAATTACCGACCTCTGGAACGGCGGTAAAGCCAAACGGATCAAAGCCGCCGATTTGCAAAAGTTTCCTGTTGTCATGAAACCCGACAAAATCAAACGCGGCGGAGTGGCGGTACTGAAAATCGAGCCTGTTCCGGTTAACTAATTACAAGGATGAAAAGCGTATTTTCAATTTCTACATCCACATGAAACTAAAATGGATCATATTGCTCACGTTTTCATTCGGAGCAACTATCAGTCACGGACAGCCCGACACAAACCGGCTTGCAGACTTCCGGCAATCCGCCGATTCGCTCATGTATGGCGTCGACAGGATTGTTTTTGCAGTGCGTCCGAGTGGTCTTGACGAGCACTGGTATGCCAATTTCGGATACTATGCCGACGACAGCTACTACGGGCAAAATAACGGATCGCTTTTAACTATTCAGGATGCAAACGTTTGCCGGATGACGCCCAATCCGACGACCGATTACCGTCATTTCAGTAATCGTACAGTGAATTACGTTACCGGCGGACGTTCGCGGCTGTTTCCCCATATCGGCGGAAAACTTTGCGTTTACAATGTCCATACCCAAACCGTCGAGGTCATACTCAGCGATTCCACCGGTTCGATACGCGACCCGCAAGTTCACTACGCAGGCGAGAAAATTCTTTTCGCATACTGTCCGTCGGGCAAAGAGCATTATCATCTCTACGAAATCAATATCGACGGGTCGGGTCTGCGGCAACTTACCGACGGCGACTGCGACGATATCGAACCGACATACACCTCCGAAGGCAAAATAGTGTTCGTCTCCAGCAGAGCAAACCGCTGGGTACAATGCTGGAATACTCCGGTAGCGATCCTGTATGGCTGTGATGCCGACGGTAAAAACATTCACGCCCTTTCGGGAAACGTCGAACACGACAACACTCCCTGGCCCCTTCCCGACGGCAGGATTTTGTATATGCGGTGGGAATATGTCGACCGCTCGCAAGTGCATTATCATCACCTCTGGACCATGAATCCCGACGGTACGCGGCAATCGGTATTTTACGGAAATATGCATCCCGGCACGGTGTTTATTGACGCCAAGCCCGTTCCCGGCAGCCGGAAAATCGTCGCATCGTTTTCGCCCTGGCACGGACTTACCGAACATGCCGGCTTCATCGGACTGATTGATCCGCGACTGGGGCCTGATGACCAAAAAGCGGCTGTAACCGTTTCGGAACGGGCAGAATACAGGGATCCGTGGGCATTTTCCGAAAACGCTTTCCTTGCCGCCAAAGGCGCTCAGATGATTCTGATGGACGGGAAAGGAGAGGAACAGACGTTGTTCGAACTGCCCGACGAATGGAAAAACCGCCAGTTGCTGCTTCACGAGCCTCGTCCGGTAATCAGGCGAACTCCGGAGGATAACATCGCTTCGACCGTGAAATCCGGTGATCCCAATGGACGTCTGATGCTGATGAACGTTTACGCCGGCCGGAATATGGACGGCGTCGAACCGGGCGAGATCAAAAAACTGCTGATACTGGAAACGCTACCCAAACCCATCAATTTTACCGGCGGAATGGAACCGCTGACCTACGGCGGTTCGTTCACGCTGGAACGGATTTTCGGTACGGTGCCTGTCGAAGAGGACGGTTCGGCGCATTTCGAGTTGCCCGCCATGCGCAGTTTCTTCTTTGTGGCGCTCGACGAAAACGACCGTGCGGTGAAACGTATGCAGTCGTTCGTGTCGGTCATGCCGGGCGAACTGACTTCCTGCATCGGCTGTCACGAACAGCGAACGGAAACGCCCGACAACATCATACGCAATCCCATCGCGGTGCGGCGAGCGCCCAGTCCGGTAACCGTCATTGCCGACTTCCGGGGAATGGACGGCGCCGGCAACCGTTTGGCGCAATCGACCGGCATTCCCGATGTGATTGATTTTCCGCGCGACGTACAGCCCGTTCTCGACGCTCGCTGCGTCCGGTGCCACCATCCGGAAAAACGGAATGGAGGCGTTTCGCTGGTCGGCGACAGAACGCCACTGTATTCGATAAGTTATTACACCCTCATCGCCAAAAACCTTGTTGCCGACGGGCGGAATTTGCCGAAAAGCAACTATCCGCCCCGTGCTCTCGGCAGCGGCGGCAGCCGTTTGCTCGACTTCTGCGACGGCTCGCACCACGACGCCAAACTCAGCGAACGCGAACAGACCATCGTCCGGCTCTGGTGCGAAACCGGCGCCGCCTATCCCGGCACCTATACGGCGCTGGGCAGTGGAATGGTCGGAGGATATGCACAAAACCGCCTTGACCGTCAGGATTTGCAATGGAACGAGGTCAAAGAAATGGGAGAAGTCCTGACGCAGCACTGCGCGGCCTGTCACACCGGAAAACAGGAGTTGCCGCTTTCGCCTTCGCACGAAATCGGTGGACCTCCATGGGACAACATGCATCCGGATGATGTCCGCCGGAAATTCTCACGACAGTTGCTCTACAATCTCACACATCCCGAAAAATCAACGCTGTTGCTGGCTCCGCTGGCCAAATCGGCGGGAGGATACGAATCCTGCGGCAAAGCCTTATTCAGGGACACAAACGACCCGCGTTACAGGAAGGTTTTAAAAGGGATCGAACGAACGAAACAGCATCTCGACCAAATCAAACGTTTCGATATGCCCGGCTTTGTCCCGCGTCCCGAATATATCCGCGAAATGCAGAAGTACGGCGTACTTTCGCCCAAAGCCAAACCGTCGGATGTAACAGACATTTACAGCCTGGAACAGCAATATTGGCTGTCACAGTGGTACAATCCGAAAAATTTATTTGTTGAAAGGAAATAGATAATGAGAACCATAATATGTTTGTTTTGCTGTTTTTGCTGTTTGCCGCTTCGTGCGCAGATGGCCGAAAGAGAAACCTATCTGAACGATATTAAATCGGAACTGGTGAAACAATGGCCCGGAAACAGGACGGTCAACTTCGTATTTCACGGTCACAGCGTGCCTTCGGGATATTTCAAAACGCCGGATGTCAAGACACTGCAATCTTATCCGTATTTAGTATTGCAGACAGTGAAAGACGCCTATCCTTACGCCGTGGTTAACAGCATAACTACGGCTATCGGCGGCGAAAATTCCGAACAGGGCGCCGCGCGTTTTTGTCGGGAAGTACTTGCTCACCGTCCGGATGTGCTGTTTATTGACTATGCGCTGAACGACCGCGGAATAGGCCTCGAACGCGCCCGGACGGCATGGGAAAAGATGATTGAAACGGCGATCCGCAACAGTGTCAAGGTCATCCTGCTGACGGCCACGCCCGACACTTCGGTCAATATTCTCAACGAACAGTCGTCGCTTGCGCTGCATTCGCAACAGATACGCGAACTGGCAGAGAAGTATCACACGGGACTTGTGGACAGCTATGCCGCGTTTCGGGAGAAGAAGAAAAACGGCGAAGACACAGTCGATTACATGAGCCAAATCAACCATCCGAACGAGAAAGGACACGGCGTGGTTCGCGACCTGATTGTCCGCTGGCTGATCAATGATGCAGATATAAAGATGATAAATAATGATAAATAATCCAACATATGAAAAGAGTATTTTTAAGAACATCCGTCCTGGCAGTTGCCGCCATGCTGCTGGTTATGGGATGCAAAGACAGACTGGCGGAAGAGTTTGCCAATCCTCCCACCGACCAGCGCGTTGGCTGTTACTGGTACTGGATTGACGATACCATCACCCGGGAAGGCGTAATTGCCGACCTTCAGGCGATGAAAAAAGCCGGAATCACGCGCGCTTACATCGGATTGACCGGCGGCGGAAAGGACGTGAAATTCATGTCCGAACAGTGGTGGGAACTCATTCACACTGCGCTGAAAACCGCTACCGACCTCGATATCGAAATCGGCATGTTCAACTGTCCGGGCTGGTCGCAATCCGGTGGACCGTGGATTAAACCCTCGCAATCGATGCGTTATCTTACGTCGATTCAACGCATGGTTACAGGCCCCAAAAAGATTTCGGAAAAACTTATGTTCTCAGACAAACAAATAACCGACGTAAACAAACTGGCCTGGGGCAACG
>JAISWC010000117.1 GCA_031271245.1 Tannerella sp.
AAATATGCTGCGACTAAGGATTATTTCCATGAACAGACAATGAGCGAAAGTTATAGACTTTCTTAATATGCCTACTATAGGGGCGGCTTAACGGGTGCGACAATTTGAATTGCACCCGGATAGGGGGTGCATTTCAGATTGTCGCACCGACTGTCCAAACCTTAATATTTCTGCACAGAAATCACCAAAAGCCCCGGAGAAATCGCTAATTCCCCCGGGGAAATCAGCCCTGTACGAACCTGATCTTTAATTCTTCTTCATCGTATATTGGGTGACGTCCAGTGATGCATACGCCTGCAGGAGCGCTTCGTCATTGTCGGAGATCATCAGCAGTTTGTCATGTTCCTTCAGGACGGTATTGCCCTTGGGGATAAAGTAATGATCGTTGCGTTTGACCATGACGGCCAGCGTATGGTCCGGCAGGTCCAACTGTATCAGTTTGTTGCCATGCTGCAGGACGGCCGGTGTGATTTCGATTTCGCTCATGGCGCTTTTGATGCCCTCCGGCAGTTCGATGCCGAAAACGTCTTTTCGGGTCAAGTCCTTGATCACCAGTTTGAGTTTGTCGGCCACGGTGACGACGGTCATCCCCTGAACGATCAGCGAGAGGATGGTGATGAAAAATACGACGTTGAATATCAGGCTGGCATTGTTGATATGAGCCGTCAAAGGGTAGGTGGCGAAGATAATGGGGACGGCGCCGCGCAGCCCCACCCATGAAAGATAGACTTTGCCTCTGAACGAGAAATTCCGGAACGGGATCAGCGTCAGGAACACGCTGGCCGGACGCGCGAATATCGTCATGAACACTCCGATGGCAATGGCTACAAGGGCGACCGGCAGCAGTTCGTGCGGATTCACCAGCAGCCCCAGCATGAGGAACATCACGATCTGGCACAGCCACGTGAAACCGTCGAAAAAGGTCCCGATACTTTTCTTGTGAACGATGCGCGAACCGCCCACCACCAGACCGGCGATATACACGCCCAGGTAGCCGTTCCCCCCGCAGAGCGTGGTTACCGCAAAGGTGAAGATCGCGCCCGCCAGCAGCAGAATCGGGTAATAAGACGAGTTGTCGAGGTTGATCCTGTTGATGACAAGCACAATCAGTTTGCCCAGCAGATATCCGGCGATCATGCCCACACCCATCTCAAGAAACAGGTCAACGAGTATCCGCCCCACGTGGGCTTCCCCGGACTGGATATAGGAAATCAGCATGATGGTGAGCAGGTAAGCCATCGGGTCGTTGCTTCCGCTTTCCAGTTCGAGTGCGGGTTGAAGCCGCTCCTTCAGCATCAGTTTCTTGCCGCGCAGAATGGCGAAAACCGACGCCGAATCAGTAGACGACATCACGGCCGCCAGCAGCAGCGCTTCGGCAAAGGGAACGGTTTCCGTCCCGTTCACCAGCCGGAACAGGTAATACACAAACGTCCCCGTCAGAAGGGCCGTGAGCATGACGCCGAAGGTGGCAAGCAACACGCCCTGTACAAAAATCGGCCGTACGTCGGAAATCTTCGTGTCCATCCCGCCCGAAAACAGAATGATCGTCAGCGCCAGCATACCGATGAACTGGGCAATGTTCGGATTGCTGAACTGGATACCCAGCCCATCGCTGCCGAACAGCATCCCTACACCCAGAAAAATCAGCAGCGAAGGCAGCCCGAAACGATAACCGGCCTTTCCGGCAAAGATGCTGAAAAACAGAATAACGGAAGCTATCAGCAGAATACCTTCGGAGTTATGAAGAATTAGAGTAGAAAATGTATCAAGCAAAAGCATATTCCAATTGTTTTAGTTATTTCGCAGGACAAAGAAAGCAAAAAAAAGCGAAACCGTCAAAGAATTGAATTCAAAATTCAATGAAAACAGTAACTTTGTGCGTTCCTGATCCGTTTGACCGTATTTGCATCTGTACGCAGACGGATCGGTAAAGAGACGTTTGAAATAAAAGAAAGATTACATTTTAAGTTTTTAAAGCGATGAACAGATTATTCGTATTACTTTTTATTGCGGTAGCAGCCGCAGCCGTCTCCTGCCGGCCAAAGCAAGAAAGCATGGACACCCTGATTGCCGACCGGCTGGACAGGGCGGTCGACCGTTATGAACTGCTGGCAGCCTCGCTGGCCGACCAGCCCGACAAGCTCCCCCGGACGATAGACGCCGACGGGAAACTGCTGACCACATCGTCCGAAGGCTGGGTCAGCGGATTTGTGCCCGGATCGCTCTGGTATCTCTACCTGTACAGCGAAAATCCTCTTTTACTGGAGTACGCCAAAAACTATACGGTGCGTCTGGAAAAGGAAAAGTACAACCGCGGCACTCACGACCTGGGCTTCATGCTCTATTGCAGCTACGGCAACGGCTACCGCCTAACGGGCGACACGGCCTGGCGTAGCGTCCTGCTCACGGGCGCCGAATCGCTGGCAAGCCGCTTCAATCCGACCATTGGCTGCATCCAGTCGTGGAACACCAACAAAAAATGGCAGTTCCCGGTGATTGTCGACAACATGATGAATCTCGAGTACCTCTTCTGGGCGGCGCGAGAGTCGGGCCATTCGCGCTACCGCGATATCTGCCTCTCCCATGCCGACGCCACCATTGCGAACCATTTCCGTCCCGACGGCAGTTCGTATCACGTCGTTTCGTATGACACCATCACCGGACAGGTAGAGAAGAAAAACACCGCTCAGGGCTTCAGCGACGAGTCGGCCTGGGGACGCGGACAGGCCTGGGGACTGTACGGCTTTACGGTGATGTATCGCGAAACGCAGGAACCGAAATACCTCGAACAGGCCAAAAGCATCGCCCGTTTCATCCTGAACGGTTTACCGGCAGACAAAATCCCCTACTGGGACTTCAACGCACCGGACATCCCCGACGCCAAACGCGACGCCTCGGCGGGAGCCATCATCGCTTCGGCGCTCATCGAGCTGAGCGGCTACGTGGACGAAGCGCTCGCCAAAACCTGCCTGGAAACGGCCGAAACGCAGATTCGCACGCTCTCTTCTCCCGAATACTTTGCGGAAAAGGGAACCAACGGGAATTTCCTGCTGAAACATTCCATAGGCAGCCTGCCCGGCAACTCGGAAGTAGACGTGCCGCTCACCTACGCCGATTACTATTACATCGAGGCGCTGCTGCGCTACAAATTCCTTATACTGTCCGTAAGCAAATGAATTTTCAATATATCAGTCATGAAAAGAACGATTGTATCAACCGTTGTATTATTCCTCCTTTCGTGCAGTCTTTTTGCACAGAATGAGCAGAACCTGCTGAGCGGGAAATATTCCACAGCAGAATTGCAGCGTATTTTAATCCCGCAAAAGGACTGGACGCCCTTTCCCCGGATCGACGACCGCGAAGGCTGGGCAAAGGCGGATCAG
>JAISWC010000122.1 GCA_031271245.1 Tannerella sp.
ATGATCGGAAGAAAAAAAGTACATCCTTGTGAAAGCGTGACGGACTACGTTTCCACAAGTTCCTGATACTGAGGAGTCCCTTCTCATGACATGGATGGATGCTTCAGGAAGGAAAGCAGGCCAACGCTTTTTGTCTGTTCCATGCAGTATTCCGGCGGATACTTCGTTTTTCAACTGTTTATTCATCTCTTTTCTTTCTGCGCAAAAAATTCTCGGCACAAAGATATGTAAAATGCAAATACCGGAGCATTAATTATTCATAAAAATATTGTTCCATTTCAGTCCTGACAGGTTTTCGAAACCTGTCGGGACTTGTCGTCCGGAGGGGAAAAACCTCTGTGTTCTCCGTGTCTCTGTGTTTACAATTTGAAAGGCCGCCGTCTTTACGATGTGGATCAATGCATGTCGCACAAAATAAAGCCCAACGCAGAAACGCCGGGCTTTATTGAAAGATTGGAAAAGTGGAGTATACCGGACTCGAACCGGTCACCTCGACACTGCCAGTGTCGCACTCTAGCCAGATGAGCTAATACCCCGTATCGTCGTTTTCGGCTGCAAAGATAACGCTTTTATCAGGATATGCACTATCTTTGTTCGATTTTTATCACAAAATGACACAGGAACGAATTATATTGGGCGTGGATCCCGGAACGATCGTGATGGGCTACGGCATACTGGCTGTCGAAGACCGCAAGCCCCGTCTGATGACCATGGGGGTGTTGAAACTGGACAAATACGAGGATCATTACCTGCGTCTGCGGCGCATCTACGAGCGGATGCTGTCGCTGATAGAAGAATATTTGCCCGACGAACTGGCCATTGAGGCGCCTTTCTTCGGGAAAAACGTACAGAGCATGTTGAAACTCGGAAGGGCGCAGGGAACCGCCATCGCCGCCGCACTGAACCGGGACATTCCCATCTTCGAATATGCACCGCTGAAAATCAAACTGGCCATTACCGGGAACGGACAAGCCTCCAAGGAGCAGGTCGCCGGGATGTTGCAGCATATTTTGCATATCCCCGACGAAAACATGCTGCCGCAATTAGACGCCACCGACGGACTGGCGGCTGCCTTTTGCCATTACATGCAAGTCAGCCGGCCGGCCATGCAGGAGAAATCGTATGCCGGATGGAAGGATTTTGTAGCCAAAAACCCGGCGAAAGTGCGTAAATAATGGAGTTTTTAGTTATCTTTGCCACCTAAACAGAATAATTCTATGAAAAAAATTCATTTACTGACCTTATTACTGCTTGCGCCGGGCGTTATGAGCCTGGCCGGCGAGCCGGAACGCCTGCGTCGCGACCGGAGTTTTCTGGGTATCCATTTCGACTTCCATGCCGGGAGCGACTGCCGGGAGATCGGGAAAAATACAACCCCCGGGATGATTCATACCATTGTGGACATGGTGCGTCCCGACTATGTGCAAATCGACTGCAAGGGTCATCCGGGCTATACGAGTTACCCGACGAAGGTGGGCAATCCCGCGCCGGGCTTTGTGGGCGACCCGCTGCGCCTGTGGCGCGATGTGACGGCCATGCGCGGCGTAGCGCTCTACATGCACTATTCGGGTGTGTGGGACACGCGCGCCATCGAACTCCGTCCGGAGTGGGCGGCCATCAATGCCGACGGCAAGCCCGACAAAGACAAAACCTCCGTTTTCGGCCCCTACGCAGACCGGCTGCTGATTCCCCAACTGAAGGAACTGGCAGGCGACTACGGCGTGGACGGCGTCTGGGTGGACGGCGAATGCTGGGCGACGGTGCCGGACTACGGCGAACGCGCCGTCCGCCTGTTCCGGGAAGCGACGGGTATCCAAAAGGTTCCCAAGTCGGAGAAAGACCCCTACTGGTACGAGTGGCTGCAGTTCCACCGCGAAGCCTTCCGCAAGTACCTCCGCCACTACGTCGCGGCCGTGCACGCGGAATATCCCGCTTTCCAGATTTGCAGCAACTGGGCGTTTACGCATCACATGGCGGAGCCGGTTTCTGTGGCGGTCGATTTCCTGTCGGGCGACTACTCGCCGAACAACAGCGTCAACTCCGCGCGCTTTGCCGGGCGTTACTTAGTGCACCAGGGCATCCCGTGGGATTTGATGGCCTGGAGTTTCTCCTACAATCCGTTTCCCAAAGAACAGAAAACGGCCGTGCAACTGAAACGCGAAGCGGCCGTCGTACTGGCGCTGGGTGGCGGCTTCCAGGCCTATTTCACGCAGAATCGCGACGGAGCGGTACGGCTGGAGGAAATGGAAGTCATGGCCGAAGTCGCCCGCTTTGCCCGCGAACGCCAGCCCTGGTGCCACCACTCGATACAGGAACCGCAGGTGGCGCTTCTGCTCTCGACGGGCGACTATCAGCGCAATGCACGCAACCTGTTCCCTCAGTACAAAGGTCATGCGCAGGGCATCCTCCAGTGTCTGCTGGAAAGCCAGCACAGCGTCGACCTGGTGAGCGAGGAAACGCTGGCGCCGGACATGAGCCGCTTTCCGCTGATTGTGCTCCCGGAATGGAAAGACATTTCGCCCGCCTTTCGCGCAGATCTGGCGGAGTATGTGAAGGGCGGCGGCAGCCTGCTGGTCATCGGGAAGGAAACGTGCGGGCAGTTCGCGAAGCCGGCCGGCGTCCGTCTGACGGGCGACGAACGGGTGATACAATCGCTCGGCAACGGGAAAATCGGTTTCCTGCCCGTCTCCGTGGGCGAGGCCTATGATAAAAGCGGCGACGAATCGCTGCGCAGACTGCTTGACGACGCGGTACGTACCCTGTTCCCCAACCCGCTGGTGGAAGTCGGCGGATCGCCGTGGGTGGACGTGTCCGTCAGCCGGCTGAACGGCAAACGAATCGTGCATCTGGTAAACACGTCCGGCAACCACAAGGGAGCGGGAATTATCCGGACCATCGACCCCGTCGGCCCGCTACAGGTATCCATCCGCTGCGATCGGAAACCGTCGCGCATCACCCTCCAGCCGGCTGGAACGGCGTGCGACTTCACCTGGTCGGACGGAAAAGCACAGCTGAAAGTTGATGCCGTCGAGATTTACGACCTGCTGGTGGTTGAATAGGAAAAGGTATGGGAAAGAAAAGACGCATCCTGCAGCAGGTGATCGGTACCCTGATGGCGCTGACGGTCGCGGGCTGTCTGACAGCCTGGTTCGTGATGCAGCGCGAACGGCCGTGGCTGGCGTTTTACGTCGCCTGCTGTGGCGGAGTCATGCTGGTTAACCTGCTTCTTCTCCTGATTTTCGTACGCAAGAATGTGAAATGAAACATCGTATTTTAATATGGGCGGCGCTGGGTTTTGCTGCTGTTTGCACGGCCTGTGAAGTCGTGAAGGAAGGAAAAACGTGGCAATTAGCCTGGGAAGAGAACTTCGACGGCGATACGTTTGATGCATCTCGCTGGAGCAAGATTGCGCGGGGCTATTCGGACTGGAACAATTACATGTCCGACGATGACTCCTGTTACCGGGTAGCCGGCGGACAGCTGATACTGCGCGGCCTGCGCAATGAGTTTCTGCCCGCAGATACAGCCCCCTTCCTCACCGGCGGCCTCTATACCAAAGACAAAGTGGGATTCGGCCACGGGCGGCTCGAGATACGGGCGAAACTGGGCAAGGCCACGGGCGCCTGGCCGGCCTTCTGGCTGCTGCCGTTCGACAACACCGCGTGGCCGGACGGCGGCGAGATTGACATCATGGAACGGCTGAACGGCGAAAGCATCGCTTACCAGACGGTTCACTCCCATTACACGTACAAATTGAACATCAAGCATCCGCCCCAGGGCGCCACCGGCGCGATTGACCCGGACGGTTACAATGTGTATGCAGTGGAACTGTATGCCGACAGCCTTTCCTTCTACATCAACGGGACACATACGTTCACCTATCCCCGAATCGAAACGGACCGGGAAGGCCAGTTCCCGTTCGACCGCGAGTTTTATCTCCTGCTGGACATGCAACTGGGCGGTTCGTGGGTCGGAAGGGTGGAACCGGACGACCTGCCCGTGGAAATGCAAATCGACTGGGTGAGGTTCTATAAAAGGTGACGGAAGGAGATGGGCGAGATGTTTCAGGATGCACGGCGCACCGCAATATTGAGACACGGAGAGTCACGGACACAGAGGCGAAAATCGCCGTGTCCTGTGTCGCGATTATTTTTACCGTCGGATATGGCCGGATTCATATCCTTTTATTAACTTTGCCATGAAAACAAAAAAAGAAAAAGCAATGGCATACTATCTTGATCCAAAAAACGATTTGACGTTCAAGCGCGTCTTCGGCGAGCACAAGAACCTGTGCATAAGTCTTATCAACAGCATGTTGCTACTGGATGAATCGCAGCGGGTGGTCAGCATCGAATACCAGCCGGGCGAG
>JAISWC010000165.1 GCA_031271245.1 Tannerella sp.
TATGTTACAATAGATGGAACTGATATTTATACGACTCCGGTTTTTCATAAAAGGTCTTCCGAGACATTTACGCTTTTGTTCAATGAAAAAGACAAAATGATAGATATTCTTGAATATGTACAATCAAAGACAAATATCACAAATCCCTCTCATGATGAATTAAGAAAAGAATTAGACAGAATTAAGAATGAAATAAAATGAACAACAAATTATTAGAAGACATTAAAAGCTCCAAATCAATAACAATCATTGGAGTAAGTGTGATTGCCACAAGCAAATTTAGAGCTGATTTAAAAAATTCCTTATTCAGCGATTTAGAGAAAGGCAAAAAGAAATGTAATGTAATATCCGAATCCGATAATCAACTGTTTCAACAATCGTTGCTAACGGATACGGATGATGCGAGAGAGCGAATTTCTTTTGAAGAATTAATTATTCGACGTAAATTCCTTATCGGTGAATTTGACAAAACGGAAGAAAGGAAAAACAATTCCAATGTTCGTCTTTCTGCATTGACGCTTCCATTCTATGCCATACAAACAGATAAAAGTTTGTGGTATCTTCCGATTAATGATTTTAACGCCGATAATTATTTCATTTTAGAAGAGAATGATAAGTTGTATGTTTCGGTAAAAACTTACATTAATCTATTGACAGATGGTTTATCAATCAAGGATAGAGAATATAAGTTTTTATCAAAACCGGATGTAGAGCTTTTAGAATTGTTCGACCAGAATAAAGCGCCAAGAGGCATTTTTCCAAGAGACAGTTTTTATAATACGGACCATTATCAGTATGTAGTCTGGGGATTAGTATTTAGCCGGGAAGGAAAATTGCTGATTCATCAACGGGCAAAAAATGCAAAAGATAATCAAGGGATGTGGGATAAGTCGGTAGGCGGTCATCTTGATTTTAAACTTGAAAAGTCTACTCACGAAGCCATGGTCAGAGAGTTAATAGAAGAATTATTTACCAAAGAACAGATTGAACAGCAAGGTCACGGATTTAGCATGCTAACCGATGATATAGAATCTGTCTATTTCTTAGGTGATTGGCGATTAGAAGACTACGGGCCTTATTATTTAGACCATATTGAACTTTTGGAAAGTAAGAAAAAGAAAGGTACAGAAAATTGGGTAATGTACAAATATCCTAAGACCTTTACTCATAATACGCCAAGAAGATTGCCTAATGGAAAAGAACGAAGGTTAAGAGTGATGGTTGACGTGTTCTTCATTATTACAAATACAACCATTACAGATACGTATTTAGAGAAATTTGAAAACAGTTCCTTCTTATTGGTAGAGCCGAATAAATTAAAGTCGTGGGTGGATAACGAAGTTGATGATGATAATCGGGAATTTAAAGTTACACCTGACTTGAAATACATTATGACGGGGAAATTAAGGGATGTAATCACTGAAGTTTCTACCACAATAAAATATAGCAATATCAGAAAATGAGAGAAAAGGTCTTTATTCTTTTTGGCGCTCCGGGAAGTGGGAAATCCACTTCCTGTAACCTTCTAAGAAAGATATCAAATAATCAGGTTCAGATTATTCGGAAAGAATCGACGCGACCGGCTCGTGATTCGGAACATTTGGAAATCAGAGCAGTTGATACAGTATCAACTCGGTGTGATTTCAGATACAGTCAATACGGTTATGACTATGGCTTTTCGAGTCGGGATATTTGGGCAAAGTTAAAGAAAGGAACGTCTGCTGCCGTTATTGTAAATGATATACGTACCATTAAATTGTTAAATAGGAAGTTTGGAAATCTTACCCATACTATCTATATTCACTCCAATATAGATAGAATGAAGATTGAACGTCTTTCAAAAAAAAGATATCCCGATGCAAATGAAATAGCTTTAAAAAAAGATACGGAAAAGCGGATTGAGAAAATAAAAACCATTCATCAAAAATATATTGAAAACACTTATCTGTTTGACACTGCAATAATTAATATCTTCAATGAAAACGAAGAACCCAAAGAATTGGAAATGCAACTCGGAAGAGTGTATGAAAAAGCGTTGGTTTCCAAGTCAACTTTGGGCAGTACTTGCCGGATAATAATCATTGCAGCCGGCAGTTTTGCAGGTAAAGACGATTTGGTGAATGCCATGATCCATATTGAACCCAAGAAAGTAACTGCCTATCAAAAAGGAACGACAAGACCGAAAAAATCGGGAGACAATAATGAATTAAAACATTATGACAGTAAGCAATTGCCCAATTTTTATGATTTGGTTTACGAAAAGAACGGATACCAATACGGTCTTTCCAAAAAAGAAATATGGAATGAGCTGGCACGAGAAAAGATTGTCCTGATAGTTTTAAGCGATTTGGAGCTAATCAAAGTTTTGAAACAGAAATTCAATCAAATCTGTTCGGTAATTTATTTGCACGCCAATATTGATTGGGAAGAATTGAAAAAAGCAAGAAGCGAATTAAGCAGAGAAGAATTTGCCAAGCGAGAAAAAAGCATTGCCGAGTTACACGAAATATATGTCAATAACATGAATGTGTTCGACCATGTTCTACTGAATACAAGCGAAAGTGAAGACCTGTATGAACAGGCATTCAATATTTTAGATCATTATCTGGAATAATCTGCTATTCAGGTCAATTAAATATTATCAGAATTAATATATGTGAATAAATAACAGTTAAATATAGAGTTATGAAATCAATCGAAATTATAGTCAGTTTTTTCGTAGGTGTTTCGGCAACAATTGCAGGGACTTACTTCTTTTCATTATGTAACTGGCTGCCATTTAAAAAATTTAAAGGAACTGGGGTCATAAAAATATTTGATAACCAAGCTCAAGCAACAAAATCAATTTTGAATGATATTAAACAATCGAAAATCTTATATGTCTTAACAATGAAAGGCGAAAGTTTCTCAAATAAGGAAGATTCTCCTTTAGCAAAATATCTTTGTGATGCAGAAAAACAGCACAGGTATTTAGTTTCCTCTTTAGATAATCCATATTTAAAAATAAGAAAGGATGAATTGGACAAAGAAAACATGGAGGATGCTGTTCTTCTATCATTACATAATTTCCAGGAAGCTCAAAAGAAGAACCAAAATATTGAGCTAAAACAACATGAGGAAATTGTACGCTTTAGAATAATTTTCACAACCAACTATTTATATTTGTCTTTTCAAGAAGTTAAAATTGCAGGGAAAAAATCACCGATATTAAAAATCAGAAAAGACAGTTCAATGTATAGAAATTTCTTTTCTTTATTCAATGATTTATGGGAGAAATATCCATCTGTATAAATTGCCACCCCGTCAAGCCCGTCTGACAATATCAAAAATGAATCACTTGCCGCCCCTTACCAGAAATAAATATAGAATGCCGCGGTAAATGCCAGTATGATACACGTATGGATGACGTCCCAGCGGTTCCAACTGGCGCGGGAAGCGGCTTTCTGTTCGGGCGTGGTGGAACTGAAAGTCAGCCCTTGCAGTTGACTTTCGGACGCGGGACGGGTAAAGTAACTGACGCCTACGACGACCAGGATACAGAAAAGCAACATGCCTCCACTGAAAAATAACCAGTTGACATCGTAGAAAAGGTACTTGAACCAGTTGTCCGACGCTTCGACTCCGGAGGTGTAGTAGACCTTCGCGCCCAGCCGGACAAGGCCGATGATGAATCCCGCAATCAGTCCCCACATCCCGCCTTTGGGTGTGGCCTTCTTCCAGGCGATTCCCAGCAGGAAGGCGGCCGCGATTCCGGGCGAGAGAACGGACTGTACGTCCTGCAAGTAATTGTACAGCACGGCGCCCACGTTCTTCATGACCGGTATCCAGAGGATGCCCAGCGCCACGATGACAACCGTCGCTATTCGTCCGACGGACAGGAGTTGCTTTTCGCCGGCCTGCGGTTTAAAGCGTTTGTAGAAGTCGATGGTGAACAGCATGGACGACGAATTGAACAGCGACGCCAGCGAACTCATCAGCGCGGCCAGTATCCCGCATACGACCAGTCCTTTCACGCCGGCGGGCAACAGTTTTGCCACCAGCGTGGGAAAGGCTGCGTCGGCGCTGGAGATGCGGAAGACTTCGCCGTTGACCGTGACGCCGTTTTTTGCCATCGCAAAGGCGATCATGCCCGGAATGAGGAACAGGAATACGGGTGTCAGTTTCAGGTAGGCGCCGAAGATGGCGCCGCGTCGCGCCTGCGTCTCGTCCTTGCCGGAAAGCACCCGCTGGACGATGTACTGGTCGGTACACCAGTACCAGAACCCGATGACCGACGAACCGATCAGCACGCCCAGCCAGGGGAAACTGGCGTCGCGGTTGCTGCGTATCAGGTTAATCATGCTGTCGCCGCAGTCGTTGACGGGCGTCGCCCGGCAGGCGGCCAGTACCTGTTCCCATCCGCCGACGGCTTTCAGGCCCAGCACAAGGATAATCAGCGACCCCAGCAGGAGAATCGGCGTTTGCAGGACGGAGGTATACAGTACGGACTTCATGCCGCCGATCACCGTGTAAAGCGCCGTGAGCGCGACGACCCCGATGGCGGCTATCCAGAAAAAGTCGATGCCCCATAGCGATTCGATGCCGAACACTTCCTTGAAGACCAGTCCGCCGGCGTAGACCGTGACGGCCACTTTGGTCAGGACGTAGCTCACCAGCGAAATCATCGACAGGATGGTGCGCGATTCCCGGTTGTAGCGGCGTTCCAGAAACTCCGGCATGGTGAGCACCATGCTCCGCGAATAGAAGGGCACAAAGACCCATCCGAGAAGGAGGATTATCCACCCCTGAATCTCCCAGTGCGCCATGGCCATGCCGCTGGACGCGCCGGCGCCGGCCAGTCCGATCAGGTGTTCCGAGCCGATGTTCGAGGCAAAGATGGACGCGCCGATGGCCAGCCAGGTGGCATCGCGTCCGGCCAGGAAATAATCGTCTGAACCGGTCTGTTTCTGTCTAAACACCCAGACGACGATCCCCGCTAAAACGACGGCAAACACGCCGATAACTATCCAGTCCAGCGTACTCATCGTTCAAACCATTTTTCGCTTGCACATCCTGTCTCCCTGTACTTTTCGTACAGTTTCCCGTAGATTTCGCGGTTCGCCGCATCGGGATCATACGTTGCGGCGAATCCCTGTCCCATAACCTTCTGGGCGTCTTCCACCCGCGCATGTACGCCGGCCGCTACGGCGGCAAACATGGCCGCGCCGGCGGCACAGGCATGTTCGGCTTTCGATACTTTGATGGACATGTCCAGCACGTCGGCCAGCGTCTGCATCACAAAGGGCGATTTCAGCGAAATGCCGCCAATCCCGATGACCTCGCGGATGGAGAGGCCGTTTTCGGTAAACCGGTCGAGGATGGCTTTGGAGCCAAAGGCCGTCGCCTCCACCAGCGCCCGGAAAATCACCGGTGCCGTGCTGCCCAGAGTCAGTCCGGTAATCGTCCCCTTGAGCAGCTGATTGGCGTCGGGCGTACGGCGTCCGTTCATCCAGTCGGTGGCGACCGGGGCGCTTTCGCTCGCCGGAATGCGGGCTGCGGCTTCGCTCAGGGCGGGAAGGATGCGGTCCCGTATCTCTTCCGCCAGTTGATTCCGCAGTTCTCCGGAAATGAGTTTCGACTCGCCAAGCAATTGTGTGACCGGCCATTCCAGCACACGCCGAAACCAGGCATACACGTCGCCGAAGGCCGACTGGCCAGCTTCCAGTCCGACCATTCCCGGGATGACGGAGCCATCTACCTGCCCGCAGATGCCGGGAATCAGCCGGTCGCCGATTTCGTGGCGGGGCGCTACCATGACGTCGCACGTGGAGGTGCCGATGACCCGTACGATGGCGCCGGGAGCAATCTGTGCGCCGACAGCCCCCATGTGACAGTCGAACGCGCCGACGCCGACGGCTACGGACGTACTCAGTCCCAGCCTGTCGGCCCATTCCCGGGAAAGATACCCGACGCGCGTGTCGCTCGGACAGGTGTCGGTGAACAGGCGCGCCCTGTATCCGGCCAGCCGGGGGTCGAGTGCGGTCAGGAACGCCTCGGAGGGCAGTCCCTGCCAGGAGGCGTGCCACATGGCTTTGTGTCCGGCGGCGCAGCGGCTGCGTGGAAGCGTCTCCGGGCGGGTGTTGCCCGTAAGCAGTCCCGGCATCCAGTCGCAATGTTCCACCCACGACCGGGCCACCCCGCGCACGGCTTCGTCCCTGCGCAGCACGTGCAGCGCCTTGGCCCATACCCATTCGGAAGAATAGATTCCGCCTTCGTAGGCCGTGTAGTCCGTCTCCCAGCGTTTGGCCAGCGCGTTGATTTCGCTGGCCTCGTCAATGGCCGTATGGTCTTTCCAGAGGATAAACATGGCATTCGGGTTTTCGGCAAATTCGGGGAGCAGGGCCAGCGGCGTCCCCTGCGCATCGGTCAGTGCGGGCGTGCTGCCGGTCGTGTCAAAGGAGATGCCGGCTACTTTGGCGGCGCTTCCCGCAGGGGCTTTCGACAGGACTTCGCGGATGGATGTTTCCATTGTTTCCACATAATCCAGCGGATGCTGGCGGTAGCGGTTGGTTTGAGGGTCGCAATACTTTCCGGCAGTCCAGCGCGGATAGGCGGCCACCGAAGAAGCGATTTCTTCGCCGCTGTTTGCGTTGACAAGCACCGCGCGGCACGAATCCGTGCCGTAGTCCAGACCTATTACATATTTTTCCATAGTTAGCTACTGCAATGATTTGTTCAACAGATAATATACTTCGTTTACTTTCAGTTCGAACTTGAACCCGGAGAGCGTCGTGTTCCGGTCGATGGCGAGCAGCTCAATGCCGGCTATTTCGGCATAATCTTCCAGATATTCGCCGGTCAGGGCATAGGAGAAAGCCGTGTGGTGCGTACCGCCGGCCAGAATCCACGCCGCCGCGCCGACTTCGAGGTTCGGCTGCGGAATCCACAGCGCGCTGGCGACGGGCAACTTCGGCAGCGCTGCTTCCGGCTCGATGACATCCACGTGATTGACAATCATCCGGAAACGGTTGCCCATGTCGACGATGGTGGCCGCGATGCCCGCTCCCGGATGCGCCGTAAAGACCAACCGTGCGGGGTCGGCCTTGCCGCCGATCCCCAGCGGATGGACTTCCAGCCGCGGCTTCTGCGCGGCAATTTCGGGCGACACCTCCAGCATGTGCGCCTGCAGAATGGCGCTCTGTTCGCCCTTGAAATGATAGGTATAATCTTCCATGAACGACGTCCCGCCGGGCAGTCCCTGCGCCATCACCCACAGCGTGCGCACCAGCGCCGCCGTTTTCCAGTCGCCCTCGGCGCCGAAGCCATATCCTTCGGCCATCAGCCGCTGGCAGGCCAGTCCGGGCAACTGGTTCAGGCCATGCAGGGCGTCGAAGTTGGTGGTAAATGCCCTGGCGCCCCTGTCTTTCAGGAAACGGCGCAGGGCGATTTCCTCCCGCGCGGCTTCGCGCACCTGTCCGTAATCCCCGGCGCCCTTTCTGCATGAATCGGCGAAAGTATACAGCCGTTCGTATTCGGCCACCAGCGCATCGATTTCGTCGCCGGTCACCTTTTCCTGATATTCCGCCAGACAGCCGACGCCGTAGTAGTCGACATGGTAGCCCAGCCGCATTTCGGCTTCCAGTTTGTCGCCGTCGGTCACGGCCACGTTGTTCATGTTGTCGCCGAACCGGACCACCAGCATGTTCTGTGCGTCCGCCCAGGCCGCCGCCACGCGCATCCAGACGGCAATCCGTCCCTGTACGCCTTCGTCCGTCCAGTGGCCAACCACGACCTTCCGGTTCCTGCGCATCCGGCTAACGATGTGTCCAAATTCGCGGTCGCCGTGCGCCGACTGGTTCAGGTTCATGAAGTCCATGTCTATTTCGCTCCAGGGGATTTCCCGGTTGAACTGCGTGTGCAGGTGAAGCAACGGTTTCCGGTAGTTTTGCAGTCCCTTGACCCACATCTTGGCGGGCGAAAACGTATGCATCCAGGTGATAACGCCGGCGCAGCGCGGGTCGTTGCCGGCCGCGGCGAACGTCGCGGCGACTTCCGCCGATGAATTGACCGTACCCCTGTAGACGATTTTTAACGGTAACCGGCCCGATTCGTTCAGGCCTCTGACGATTTCCGAAGAATGAGCGTCGACGGCGATTACCGCGTCGCCGCCGTATAACAGTTGTGCTCCTGTTACAAACCAGATTTCAATGTCGTTAAAGTTCATGCTGTTAATTATGAATTATGAATTATGATTGTCCGTAATAGGCGTCGGGGCCATGTTTCCGGTGAAAATGCTTTTTGACAAGCAGTTCGTTCATGGTCAGCGACGGATGGATGCCGTAAGCGATATATGCCATTTTGGCAACCTGCTCCAGTACTGCGGCATGGTGTACCGCTTCATCGGCATTTTTCCCCCAGGCAAACGGGCCGTGATTCCGTACCAGTGCGCCGGGCGTATGCGCGGGGTTGAGGCGGTCGAGGCGGAAGCGCTCGACAATGACGGCGCCTGTTTCTTTTTCGTAGTCGCCGTTTACCTCGGCTTCGGTCATGTCGCGCGTACAGGGGATGGCGCCGGCAAAACAGTCGGCATGTGTCGTCCCGATGTTCGGGAGGTCGCGTCCGGCCTGCGCCCACGCCGTCGCGTAGGTGGAATGGGTATGCACGACGCCGCCCGCCTCCGGAAACGCCCTGTAAATTTCCAGATGCGCAGGCGTGTCGGAAGAAGGCCTCAACCGTCCGTCGACCTGCTTTCCGTCCAGGTCGACCACGACCATATCGTCCGCCGTCAGACTCCCGTAGGGCACCCCCGAAGGCTTAATCGCTACCAGTCCGCTTTCGCGGTCAATGCCGCTTGCGTTCCCCCACGTGAAGAGGACTAATCCGTGCTTCACCAGGTCGATGTTAGCTTTGAAAACAGCTGCTTTTAATGTGTTTATCCTCATGACCACCCAATTAAATGATTTGTCCGGCGGCAAAGATAATGAAAAATTCAAGAATTCGGGGATTCAAAATAAAATTTTGACAGCCGGTGCGACTAATTGCAGACCCGCCAGATTTTAAAAACCTGTCGGGTCTCGCCGCTAACGCAACGGGGTGTTTATTTTTTGCTTACATTTGCGGCGTGAATGAACATTTAAATTGAACACGATATGAATAAAAACATTTTTCTCTTAGCGTTAATTTGCGGGATGATATTTGCTTGCGGGCAATCGAACGATAAGCTCATCCCTACTGAACTTCAATGCGAATACCAAACCGAACCGGTTGGTATAGATGTATCTGCACCCCGTTTCGGATGGCAGTTGCTTGATTCGAAACATGTCAGGGGACAGACGCAAACGGCATACCATATCCTGGTGGCAAGCTGCCGGGATAAACTGACGGAAGCGAAAGCCGACATCTGGAACAGCGGAAAAATCGACTCTCCGCAGTCGGTTTTAGCGCCTTTCGGAGGAAAGAAACTGCAATCGAGTAGCGTCTATTTTTGGAAAGTACGGGTGTACGACAGGGACGGTAAGCCATCGGAGTGGAGCGAGCCGGCGCGTTTTGTAACCGGCGTCCTCGACCCCAACGAATGGAACGAGGCGGCATGGATACGTCATCCCGATGCTCCGCGAGTGAAACATATCTGGTTTCGCAAAAACCTTTCGCTTGACGCCAGGCCGGGCGCAGTTTTCATACACGTGGCTTCGCTCGGACATCACGAACTGTATGTCAACGGACAGAAAGCCGACGACCGTGTGCTCGCTCCCGCGCTGACGAACTTTAGCAAACGGCTTTTCTATGTCACTTACGACATTTCGAAACTGCTTGAAGAAGGCGACAACACCGTCGGCATCTGGTATGCGTCGGGATGGGCGAGCTACGACTGCTTTTCGCAGACGCCCGCTCTCCGTGTACGGCTCGACGGTAAAGACGTCAAAGGTAAACCGCTGACGCTCGTTTCGGATGCGACCTGGCGCTGCGCCGTCAGCAACAGCGAAGATACCCGCCATGTACGTATTTTCGACAATAACGGAGGCGAAATCGTGGACGCCCGCGCTTTCGTCGCCGACTGGAACAGCCCCTCGTTCGACGACAGCCAATGGACATACGCCGCAACGACAACCGATAACGATTCCGTCGCGCTCGAAGCGCACGATATCGACCCGTCACGGGTTATCGAAACATTCGCCGCTCAGAAAATTACCGATGCCGGCGATGGTGTTTACAAAATCGATTTCGGGAAAAACTTCACCGGATGGCTGAACATCAAATTCAGCGGTCTTTCGGCGGGCGACACCGTGGTGATCGGGTCGGCTGACGACGACCGAAGTTTTGCCGATTTCAACATTTACAATGTCTTCGTATCGTCGGGAAAAGACGGGGAAACGTTTTTGAACCGGTTTAACTATGTTGCCGGACGATATGCCAACATCAGGGGACTGCGTCAGGCGCCGAAACTGGAAGACGCCACTGCCTGCGCCGTCAGCACCGACCTGCGTCGCACGGGAAAATTCAATTCGTCGAACGAACTGTTCAACAAAATCTTCGAGACCGACCTGTGGACGTTTCTCGCCAACACCACCGAGGGTTATACGTCGGACTGTCCTCACCGCGAACGTTGCGGCTACGGCGAAGTCGCCACGGCAACCTCGTGGGGAATTGGGCTGCCCAATTACGACGCCGGTGCGTTCTACCGCAATGTGGTGCGCAACTGGCGCGATGTGCAGCTGCCCGACGGCTGGGGACGTAACACGGCGCCGCAGCCGAACGACGTGCACTGGGGCGGCGCCATGTGGAGCAGCGCCGGCCTGAACGTCGCCTGGGAACACTATCTTCACTACGGCGACAAACAGATACTCGAGCTGATCTACCCGACGGCCATACGCTGGCTCGAGTTTTTGAACGCGCATGTCAGCGAGGGTCTGTTGAGAAAATATCGCACGCATGACGGACAGTTTCTCGGCGACTGGCTGGCTCCCGGCTCGCGCAACGAATTTGGCTCAAGTTATCAGGCGGTTTATTTCAACAATTGCGTTTATGCCATGAATCTCGAAACGTTCGTGAAAATCGCCAGCCTGCTCGGCAAATCCGGCGATGCCGCTCTGTACAGCGAACGGCTCGCCGCGCTGCGTCCTGCCATTCACGCCGAATTTTACGACCCGAACACCGGAAACTATTGCGACGGAAATCAGGTGCAACAGGCTTTCGCCGTGATTACCGGCGTGGCGGACGCAGGGAGCGAAAAATCTTCCGCCCTTGCCGTCAACAGCCGGCTCAGCGAAAAACAGTATTTCGACATGGGCAGTTCGGGGCTGGTTGTCCTGCTGCATTATCTTGTCGACCGTCCCGAAACGGCCCCTCTTGCGGCGTCGATTCTTAACAGAACCGAATTTCCGGGGTACGGGTATTTCATCTCCCAGGGCGAATCGACCTGGCCCGAAGACTGGAAAATCGACGTGCCAAGTAAAATCCATACTTGTTTCACGGGTATTGCCGGATGGCTGAGCAAAGGTCTTTGCGGTATTCAACCCGACGAAAAGAATGTCGGATACAAACGTTTTACCGTCAAACCGTTTATTGTTGACGAAGTCGATTTTGCCGAGGCGTCGGTGGGTTCTCCCTACGGGGAAATCGTCAGCCGCTGGGAACGCAGGGACGGCAAAATCATTCTGTCGGTAACGGTGCCGCCCAGTACTTCGGCAACGGTGTATATCCCCGCTTCCAAACCCGGCCAAATCACCGAATCCGGCACTCCGCTCAATGTCGCCGAAGGTGTCAGCCCGAAAGGCGCAGACAATGGCTATGCGGTGGTCGAGGTGATGTCGGGGAAATATGAGTTTACAGCGAGTGACAGATGATGTGAATAATGAGTGGATAGCAGCATGTCGATGTCCCGCATCTCTGTCGGCAAAACATGTCTGAAATCCCTTATCTTCCGCAAGTTCCCAAGGCTACGAAGGGGACTTGCGGAAGATAAGGGATTTCTTTTTGCTTCACTTGACGACATTGGGATACAGGGTGCAGGACAGGGTTGGCGGTGGCGACGGCCTGTTTTGAGGGCATTACCCTGCATTTTCCATTCAATTCTCCATGATCCATATTTGGAAATGCTTAAAATTCAAGAAGACACATGGTACGACAAGTTTAAATCAGAGGAATTCGAGAAAGAAATGCGGTTGAAAAAAGAAGGAAAACCGGTTGCCGCTCCGATGTACGATTTCTATACTTCCCCCATGGAATATACCTTCGAATTGCTGTATAGAAATAAGTTGGTAAAATTCTCATTGGAAGAAGCCATCTCAAAAATAGAGACGGTGTTGTGATTTTTTTTGGAGTGGATTATTTTCACTACTTTTGCCCCTGAAAATAAATTGAATTTG